>NZ_JAKIHL010000020.1 GCF_021608135.1 Microaerobacter geothermalis | reverse complement strand
AGTATGAAACTGCACCACTCACCTCCCCGTGCTCTGTAGTGTATCTGCTTACCCAAATACATTATAGCATGAGCAGGGTTGGAGAGTACTTTCATTAAATTTTGTGCCTTGAGCACAGCGAAAGGAATGATACTTAAAATGAAAAAAATATGGATTGTGTTGATCGCCGTCATTTTTCTCATATTAATTGGTTGTGCGAAAAGCGAAGAACCGGCCCAGCCCCAAGAACAACCCCCAGCCAACGAACCGGCTCCCCAGCCGGAACCTGAGATGAAGGAATTAACCCTGCTAACCACCCGATCAAAGGCTAGAACTGAAGAAATCATCAAACAGTTTGAGGAGAAGTCAGGAATTAAAATTAGGGTAAAATTTGAAATGCCGAAGGATATCATGGCCAACAAAGACAAACCCATTGATGCCGACGTAGTTTGGACATCAGATCTTGAATTTATCAACCGCCTGCAAAAGGAGAATCATGTGATTACCATAGTGAGTAAAAGTCCATGGGGAATGATGGCTAATACCGATAAAGTGAAGAATTTAAATTCAGCCATTAATGAATATGCCCACGGCACGATGTGGGCAAACCAAGTAGCATTCCCCGATGTCCGTCACAGCAATGGACTGGTGTGGGCAACCAACCTTTATGGGATTGACCCCAAGACAGAGCATTTCTTTGAAGATTTAAACAACATTGGGCTCTCCCTTTATCACGAGGAGTGGGGTGTGGCCAATAAAGTTTCCAAAGGGGAACAAACCATTGGTGTAGGCAATGTGTCTGACGCCCTTCATCATGCTGCCTTAGGGGATCCGATTACAGTTGCGCCGATTACCGGAAAATATGGAAAAACCCTGATGGTGGACAATGCGGTCATAAAGATAACCAATGCAGAAAATCAGGAAGAGGCAGAAGAGTTTGTCCGTTTTCTAACATCAGCTGAGATGGAAAAGATTTTAACGGATCAATATTTTGAAATTCCATTAACAGAGGGAGTAGCTGTCAATGAAAAATTAAAGCCTTTTATCGACTCGCCACAGTTTACCTTTAACTATGATGAATTAAAGCCCAAAATGGATGAAGTATCACGGGAACTAACGAAAATGTTTGGAGGGGAATTAACGGCTGAACTTCCTTATGATATCGGAAAGTTTAGGGACATTAAAAACCCCACATACGATGCCGATGTTGAACCCATTATTGCTACCCGTTGTCTCACATGCCATGCTGTAGAAAACGGGATGAGGCCAGAATTGGATTTCAGTAAACCCGATAAAGTAAAGGCTCAAGCGGAAAGCGGGACATTGGCTAAAGCCATTGGTCCGGATGGGCAGATGAGGACTTTCAGTAAAATTTCAGAGGAAGAGGTAGATGTCATCCTTAGATGGATTGATCAAGGGATGAAATAAGACATCATGAAACAGAGCCGGGTAAAAGAATTCGGCTTTGTTTTTTGTTAAAAAAACTTATTGACAATAAAGGGAAACACCTATAAAATGAAAACAAATACCATACCAGGGTATAGTTTTATAAAGGAGTGAATCATTATGGGCCATAATCATCATACTCATCAGTCAGAAGAAGGAAGTTGCCATCATTCCCATGAAAACAAATGGGAGGAGTTCCGTTTTTCAATTGCCGAAGTAGATTGTAAGAAATGTGCTGGACAACTGGAAGATGCTTTAAGAAGTATGGACGGAGTGAAGACGGCCATTGTAAACCGTCATACCCAGCAAGTTAAAGTAACCTATGATCCACAAAAGGTAAATGTTTCGACCATCCTGCAGAAAGCAAAGAGAGTAGGATGTCATGTGGGAGCCAGCAAAGTAAAGATAGGGGTGGAAGGAATTCGTTGCGCTTCCTGCATTGATAAGATCGAAGGATCCTTAAAAAAACAACCTGGAGTATTAGGAGCATCCGTTAACGTGGTATCAGGAGAAGCCCATATTGAGTACGTTCCTTCCCAGACCAATATGGCGGGGATTCGGGAAGCCATTGAATCAACAGGATATAAGGTAAAGGGAGACAGTAAACACGAGCATCATCATCATCACGATAACCATCAGCACCATGATCACGGCCAGCACCATCATCATGAAAACACTAGCTCCATGGATCATGAGCACAAGCACCATGACCATCAGACAAAAAAAGAAGAAACAAACAAACAAGATGCAACTGAAAAAGAGTATAAGACGCTGATGCTTAAGTTTATCATCAGCGCCATCATCTCTATTCCTGTTATTATTTTCAGTTATCCTGACTTATTTGGTTTTGGGGAAAGCATGCCGATGGGAAGTGATACCAGAAGGTATGTCTGGATGGGCCTTGGAGTGATCAGTTTACCTGTTATGATTTGGGGAGGATCACAATTTTTTACCGGCGCATGGTCGGCGTTTAAACATAGAAGTGCGGATATGAACACTTTGATTGCTATAGGAATCGCTGCTGCCTGGTTGTATTCAACAGTTGCCGTTTTGTTTCCCGGCATATTCCCAGAAGCAAAATTGGCCGAAGTCTTTTATGATGTCACCACTGTCGTGGTTGCTTTAGTGGTGTTGGGTTTGGCCCTTGAACTGCGGGCCAAGGGGCAGGCCAGTGATGCCATTAAGAAATTAATGGGATTGCAAGCGAAAACAGCAAGGGTATTTAGAGATGGAGAAGAGATCGATATACCCGTGGAAGAAGTGAAAATCGGAGATATTGTTCTTGTAAGGCCCGGAGAGAAAATTCCTGTGGACGGCGAAATCATAGAAGGTTCCTCATCCGTGGATGAATCCATGATCACCGGGGAACCCATTCCCGTTGAAAAACAAGTGGGGGACAAAGTGATTGGCGCTACAATCAACAAGACGGGTTCCTTTAAGTTTAAGGCTACCAATGTCGGGAAAGACACCATGCTTTCACAGATTATCAGGATGGTACAGGATGCCCAGGGAACCAAAGCTCCAATTCAAAGGGTAGTGGATAAGGTTTCGGGATATTTTGTTCCCATCGTCATGATTTTGGCAGTTGCCGCCTTTGTTATCTGGTATGATTTCGGGCCACAGCCCAGCCTGATCTATGGTTTAATCGTATTTGTCACAACACTAATAATAGCTTGTCCCTGTGCATTAGGGTTGGCTACCCCTACTTCCCTGATGGTAGGTGTTGGAAAAGGGGCTGAAAACGGAATACTCATCAAAGGTGGGGAAGCCCTTGAAACAGCCCATCGGTTAGATGCGATCGTCTTGGATAAAACCGGAACGATAACAAAGGGAAAACCTTCATTAACCGATGTCATCCCATACAACGGTTTTAATGGGGACGAAGTCTTAAGAATGGCAGCTTCTGTTGAAAAAGGTTCTGAACATCCTCTCGGTGAAGCGATTCTTCTTGGAGCAAAAGAAAAAGGATTGACATTAAGTGATCCAACCAATTTCTCTGCAATCCCCGGTCATGGAGTAGAGGCTACGGTAGATAATCGGATCATCCTGTTGGGGAATAAGAAACTGATGAATGTGAGAAAGATAGAGATCGGAGATTTGGAAGAGCAGGCCTTGCAGTTGTCTGATAAAGGAAAAACTCCGATGTACGTGGCTATTGATCACCAGATTGCCGGAATCATTGCCGTTGCCGATACGGTAAAAGAAGATTCCAAGGAAGCCATTCAAGCCTTGCAAGCCATGGGGATCGAAGTGATCATGCTGACAGGAGACAACGAAAGAACGGCCAAGGCCATAGCAAAAGAAGTAAACATTGATCGGGTTCTTGCTGATGTACTGCCGGAAGAAAAAGCCCATAACATTATGAAATTGCAAAGCGAAGGAAAAGTGGTTGCCATGGTGGGTGACGGGATCAACGATGCCCCGGCCCTTGCCCAAGCTGATGTCGGGTTAGCCATTGGAACAGGTACTGATGTAGCGATAGAAGCTTCTGATATCACCCTGATTAAGGGAAGTTTGTCTGGTGTGGTAACCGCCATTAAGCTTTCGGCGGCGACCATGAGAAACATCAAGCAAAATCTTTTTGGTGCATTTATCTATAATGCTTTGGGACTTCCTGTCGCTGCCGGATTACTATATCCATTCTTCGGAATATTATTGTCCCCGTTAATTGCGGCTGCTGCCATGGCATTTAGTTCCGTTACAGTCATAAGTAATTCACTTCGGCTAAAGCGATATACGGCAAAATAAGGAGGGTGTAAATCATGACAGTTGACCAAATCCTTGTCACATTAGGTGGAGTTGCGCTAATCATTTGGATCGTCTGGTATTTCTTCTTTTCAACCAATGAAGGGCAAAAAGCAAAAATAAGTGCAGATGGGGTTCAGGAGGTTTTTGTTACCGTAAAAGGAGGGTATACGCCCGATGTGGTCGTGGTAGAAGCTGGACGCCCGGTGCGATTCCACTTTCGTAGGGAGGAAACCGCATCCTGTTCAGAAAGAGTGGTTTTTGGCGATTTTAACAAAAGCGCCATCCTTCCGACAAATGAAACGGTAACCCTGGAAATAAAGCCCGAAACACCTGGAGAATATGCCTTTACTTGTCAAATGGGGATGTTTCGCGGTAAGATGATCGTTGAGTAACTGAAATGAGGGCACCTTAATCCCAGTGTGGGAATTTCGGTGCCCTATTCATATGTCTGACTATAGGTGTGGAATTAAAGATTCACACGTCCGCTTATCGAGTTCGTCACAGAAGTGATTCAGTTCCGCTGCAAGTCTAAAGAACGGAGCCCTCAAAAACATCTGGGTATTTCAGAGTTGAAGTCAGTTTGAGGGCTAAGTCCCGTTCTTTAGCCTCTTCGCTTAAGTCCGAACTCGAAGGCTGTCCTTAGTGAATTCTTTAATTCCGGCTATATGCTCTTAGCTCCATCATATAGTTTTCTTTTATATCTTTACTCCTTTGGATCAGACATAAACTTGCCTGCTACGGCATAATGATCCTTCTTCAAGTCCTCAATAAAAACGTGAACTCTTTCTGCAGGGACATTGACGGTTTCGCAAACCACTTTAGTTATTTTTTCCATCAGTTCTCTTTTTTGTTCCGGGGTGCGCCCTTCCAACAATTCAATCGTAACAAATGGCATATGTACACTTCCTTTCATATTTAACATGTAATGGGTTAATTGAAATGATCATTAATATAATATTACCATATTGATAGAAGCAGAGCATCAGGAGAGCGTTGAAAATTGCTTTTATCAGAAAATATAGGTTAAAATATTGCGTAAGCGGATTCCTTTTTTAAGGAGAGATATCATGGATTTACTTCATCCTAATAATAGCAAAAAAGATAAGAAAAATCGTTCAGGGCTCGGAATTATCAGTGCCACCAATACCCATGGCTCCTTTGGGGCAGGGGTGCTGGATTTGAATTCACTTGCTCCGGTCATTATTGACGGGGATGAAGCCTATGTGGATATGGGAGCTCTTCATGCTCGAAGCCAAGTGGAGAAAGGGATTAAATTTTTGACAAATAAGGAAGATGTACCGAATGGAAAACCGTACTGGATTGTATGGGTGGCAATGGACAGGAATGAAAAGGGACCTTATTATGCCGGGGTAGCCGCATCCTTTATGTTAGTGGACAGGGAAGCAAAAAGGGGATATAAGATATTGGCCGAACATGTCAATAGAATGGATGATGCTTTAAAAAGAAGAATTCGGTTAGCAGAGATGGATGACCGAAGCAAAAGAGCATTAAAAAAATTGTTGGTTGAGCAGAATCCCGAATTCTGGGAAAACTCCAGGGATGAATTAAAGGAAAATTTACAAGTATAACCAGAAATTTGTCTAATTTATGACAAATTCATTCCTTGAAGGAAATACCACTTGTGGCTAATTGTCACCTTTAAAGTTGTCATGTAAACTAAGACTAGTAGATGCACACACTACTAGGACATAAATAAGGTAGGGACTATTTGGTCCTTACCTTATTTATTTTCTTCAAAATTCCGTATCATTTTCTTCTTGAAGAGAAAGAATAAAAGTAATTTCTGTAAGAGGTGATGCAAGTGAAAGGTGAAGATCATTTTGCTCAATTTGGAGGGGTTCATTTTACCAATCATGTTCCTCCCGAAGAGATAAATGTTTTTGTTCGGAATCTGCCGGCCGGCAAAAGAGAAAGCTTATTCGAAGTTCTTAAAGAACTTGAACAAGCCAAATTAATTACGATTCATAATGATGGCGTATGGGCAGATGGTCGCGGACGAATAGGTGGCAGTGATGAGTGCTGACTTTCACGTGTCGGGAGAATCTTCATTTTTCCACCAGTTGCGGATTTTATCCCAAAAAGATTTTTGCTCAGGGGAAGAAGTATTATTTTCTTCACCATCCTTTAAATGAAGCTTGCAATACTCTGTGGGTTCGGTTCCTGGCAGAAAATACATTAGAACCTGCTTCGGACAAGATTCAGTGGCTAATAATCCATCATCGGGATTTACATAGGCTGAAGTAACTCCAGAAGGAACCGGGAAAATTTCTGGAGGCTGGCCAGCCAAGGCATCAGCCATAAATTGTCCCCAGATTTTTTTTACCAATGTTCCGTCATTCACCGGATTTAGCTGCCTGCCCATATCGTAACCGATCCACACGGTCGCTTCCAATTGCGGGGTATAGCCGGACAACCAGGCATCATAGTCTGTTGTTCCGGTTTTTCCGGCAACGGGTCGATTCAACTGTCCTGCTATGGAGTAGCCTGTTCCACCTTCAGCAAAAACAGTTTGCAGCATGGATGTCAGAACAAAGGCGGTTGCTTCATCCACAACCCTTTCGCCAATTGGCTTATTTTCAACCAGCACCGTACCGTTTCTATTGGTAATTTTTTTAATCGCCCATGGTTGTATTCTTTCCCCCCCATTGGCCAGGGTGGAATAAACGGTAGCCATTTCATAAGGGCTGACAGCTGCACTCCCTAAAGCAAGGGATGGGAGGGGTTTTAAGGGAGTGGTGATTCCCAATTTTTTGGCCATCTCAATAGTCGTCTCTGGTCCAATGAGCATATGGGTTTTTACGGCATAAATATTGTCCGACTGGGCTATGGCCCTTTGGAGGGTAATAAAATCATTCGGGTATTTTCCGCCAAAATTCTCCGGGGCATATACTTTTTCCTTGTCATAGGTAAATACGGTAGGTTCGCTTTTCATCAAGGTAACCGGAGTAAAGCCGTTTTGCAGTGCCGCTAAATAAACGATAGGTTTAAAGGATGAACCGGGTTGTCTTTTGGCAAAAACCCTGTTGAATTGGGTGGTTTCATAGTCATTCCCGCCAATCATGGCTTTAATTTCTCCGGTTGATGGTTCAACGGCGATTAAGGCTGCCTGAAGGGGACGGTCCTTTGGTAGGTAGGTTTCCATTGCGTTTTCCGCAGCCTTCTGAAGGGTAAGATCCAAAGTGGTGTATACATGTAACCCACCTTGTTTAATATCCTTCTCTGAAAAACCGTAGATGTCCTTTAACTGTTGTACAATATAATCGGTAAAATAGGGTGCGTCATTGGGGCGAACCCTTTCATTTTTTTTCGTGAACTGAAGGGGTTCCTGAAATGCTTCTTCCGCCTCCTTCTGGCTGATGTATCCCTCATTTACCATGGCTTGAAGGACAATCTGCTGCCTTTCTTTTGCCGCCCGATAATCCAGAAAGGGCGAATAAAATGCAGGTCCCTTTGGAATTCCGGCAAGCATGGAACTTTCCGCCAAGTTCAAATCTTTCGCTGATTTGCCAAAAAAGGTTTGAGCGGCTGCCTCGATGCCGTAGGCGCTGTGTCCATAGTAAATTTGATTTAGATAAGCTTCCAAAATCTCATCCTTAGTATAATTAAGCTCCAATTGGATGGTATATACCGCTTCTTTTATTTTTCTCTCCCAAGTTTTTTGTGAAGTAAGGAACAAATTTTTTGCCAACTGTTGGGAGATGGTACTGCCCCCTTGCAACTTTTCCATATGCTGCAAATCTACTAAAATGGCTTTAGCAGTTCTCTTAAGATCAAAGCCGAAATGGTCGTAAAATTTCCGGTCTTCAATGGATATAGTGGCTTTTATCAATAATGGGGAAATCTCGGAGAGTGAAATGCTCTTCCGATTCTCACCAGTAAATATGGTATCAATCACATTTCCGTTCATATCGTGAATGGTTGTCGTTTCAGGAATGCTTGACTTGGGCAAAGGTTGAGATTGAAGATAAATGATAAATAAGGTCAATGCAGCAAAACTTAAGACCGAGACGATAAATAGAAAGCGAAAAGATTTTATTACCAAACGAATCAATCGGATGATTCTTGGCTCGCGAACCATTTCCACAGGTTAGCCCCCCCTTTCCCGATCTCCAAAGTGCTTTTTTACTTCTTATCATTGTTGACTCATATAGGGGGTTTTATACGAAGTGACAAGAGTAGAGGAATCGAGAAAATATTTTTTCTTGCTTTTTGTGCGAGATTATATATAATTTATTTGTTTATCCTGTACCTCATGGGCATTGAGGTTAAGTTATTGGGAAAAATAAAAGTGATAGATATTTTTTGAATGGAGTGATGAGCATGGAATTGTGGTATACGGAAAAACAGACGGAGAACCACGGCATTACCACGAAGATTACCAAAACTTTACATACTGAACAGACAGAATTTCAGAAGCTGGATATTATTGAGACCAAACAGTTTGGCAGGATGCTTGTTTTGGATGGAATGGTGATGACCACCGATGTAGATGAATTTGTGTATCACGAAATGATTGTCCATATCGCACTAAATACCCATCCCAATCCAAAGAAGGTCCTGGTAGTCGGCGGTGGTGATGGCGGAGCTATCCGGGAGATTTTAAAGCACCCGGAAGTAGAGAAGGCCGTATTGGCTGAAATTGATGGAAGAGTCATAGAAACCAGCAAAGAATTTTTTCCACAAATTGGCGGGAAACTGACGGATCCTCGGGTGGATGTACAGGTAGTGGACGGAATCAAACATATCCATGACCATATAGGTACTTATGATGTCATTATGGTGGATTCAACAGAACCGGTAGGACCTGCGGTGGGCCTGTTTGAAAAGGGGTTTTATCAGGGGATTTATGATGCACTGAAGGAAGATGGAATATTGGTTGCCCAAACAGAATCCCCCTGGTTTAATGCGGACCTGATTCGCCGTGTGTTTGCGGATATCAAATCGATATTTCCCATCGCCAGACTGTATACGGTTAGCATACCTACCTATCCAAGCGGATTATGGAGTTTCACCCTGGGTTCAAAAAAGCATGATCCCCTTCAGGTGGAAGATTCTCAATTAAAAGATTTGGATACCAAATATTATTCGCCACGAATTCACAAATCAGTGTTTCAACTGCCTAAGTTTGTGGAGGATTTGGTTAAATAGGAGGATACGTGATGCGGTTTAATGAAGCTTATTCCGGTAATGTATTTATCGGAAGCCACGACAATTATAAAGAAGCGAAAGCCGTCATATATGGAATGCCTATGGATTTTACCGTAAGCTTCAGACCCGGTTCCCGTTTTGGCCCGGCCAGAATTAGGGAAGTATCCATTGGGTTGGAAGAGTACAGCCCTTATCTGGATAAAGGTCTGGAAGAGGTCAGATATTTTGATGCCGGAGATATTCCCCTTCCCTTCGGAAATCCATCCAGAAGCTTGGAGATGATCAAAAGCTTTGTTTCTAAAGTGCTGGCAGACGACAAATTTCCCTTGGGATTAGGGGGAGAGCATTTGGTCACCTGGCCAATCATACAGGAAATGTATAAAAAATATCCTGATTTGATCTTATTCCATATCGATGCCCACGCCGATTTGCGCACTGATTATGAAGGAGAGCCGTTGTCCCATTCAACTCCCATCCGAAAGGCCATCGATTTAATGGGGGGAGAACATGTATACCAGTTTGGTATTCGTTCAGGAACAAGGGAAGAATTTGAATTGGGCAAAAAATACGGACAGATGTTCAAATTTCATGTTCTTGAACCCTTAAAGAAGGTACTGCCCAAAATAGGAAAACGTCCGGTTTATATTACCATTGATATTGATGTATTAGACCCGGCCTTTGCTCCGGGAACAGGAACCGCTGAAGCTGGCGGAATCACCTCCAGCGAGCTGTTGGCCTCTATCCATGCCATAGCGGAATCCAATATTCGCGTCGTCGGGGCTGATGTAGTTGAGGTTGCTCCAGTATATGATCCCACGGAACAAACCCAAATTGTTGCTTCTAAATTGGTGAGAGAAATTCTTCTTGGGTGGGTGAAATAGAAGGGTGGACATGAAATCATTGGTCCTGGATCCATAGGAGGATACTGAGGGGTATGAAATGGGAAATGAACATGAAATAAAAGTGATAGTCAAAGTAACTCAACAGAATCGAAACGAACAAAAGATTGAGGGATGGTTGATTCAGAAAGCCCATTCGGTCTATATACGGTATCCGGAGAAGGAAATGGGGGAGACTACCACAATCATCAAGCTTGAGGAAGGGAAAGTTACGATAATAAGAATGGGCGAAATAAAGATGAAGCAAATTTTTCAAGAAGGCTTGGAAAGCATTTCTTATTATGAGACAGCTTATGGTATCATAGAGTTGTTGGTTTATACCCATTTCCTTCGGATAGAACAACAGAACAGGAATCACTGGAAGGTTTTTTTGGATTACGATGTCAGTTTGAATGAAGGAATGAAGGAAAGAAAGACGATTTACATCGAGGTGAAAGAGGAGGCCGCCCCATGAATATCGTTGAACAAGTTCAGGAAAAGATGAAGAAAGCCATCATAGAAGCGGTGGTGAAATCAGGAATTGCTGCACAGGAGGAAATTCCTCCTGTGGTTCTGGAAGTTCCCAAAGAAAAAAGCCACGGAGACTATGCTACCAATATGGCGATGCAATTGTCCCGTGTAGTCAAAAAGCCCCCAAGGCAGATTGCAGAGCAACTGGTTTCCCATTTTGACAAAGAAAAAAATGACGTGGAAAGGATTGAAATTGCCGGACCCGGCTTTATTAACTTTTTCATGGATAAGAGATATTTGACAAGGGTGATTCATCAAATTCTGAACGCTGGGGACGAGTATGGGCGAACAGACTCGGGTAAAGGGAAAAAGGTCCAAGTGGAATTTGTCAGTGCCAATCCTACAGGCAGTCTGCATTTGGGACATGCCAGGGGGGCTGCAGTGGGTTCAACCCTTTGTAATGTTTTAGATATGGCGGGATATGATGTGACAAGAGAGTACTACATCAATGATGCAGGGAATCAGGTTCACAACTTGGCGAAATCCCTTGAAGCCCGCTACTTTCAGGCGCTTGGACAAGATTTTCCCATGCCGGAAGATGGCTACTTTGGACAGGATATCGTGGAAATGGGTGAGGAATTGGCCAAGACCTATGGCGATACATATGCAAATGGCTCAGATGAGGAGAGATATACCTTTTTCCGTACATACGGTTTGGAAAAGCAACTGGAAAAGATTAAAAAAGATTTGGCTGATTTCCGGGTTCATTTTGATGTCTGGTTCAGCGAAACCTCTCTATATGAATCCGGTGCTATCGATAAGACCTTAGAATTGTTGAAAAAAAGAGGGCATATCTATGAGAAAGATGGAGCGGTTTGGTTCCGTTCCACAGATTTTGGGGATGATAAGGACCGGGTAATGGTAAAGGGAGATGGTACATATACCTACTTAACCCCTGATGTGGCTTATCATGAAAATAAATTTCAGCGAGGCTTTGATCAGGTGATTAACATTTGGGGTGCCGATCATCATGGGTATGTGCCGAGAATGAAGGCGGCCATTGAAGCCCTTGGACACAATCCGGAGCAGTTGACAGTGATCATTACCCAAATGGTGAGCCTTTATCAAAATGGAGAAAAGGTAAAAATGTCCAAAAGGACGGGAAAGGCAGTCACTCTAAGGGAGTTAATGGATGAAGTAGGCATTGATGCGACCCGTTATTTCTTTGCCATGAGAAGTCCAGATGCCCACCTTGATTTTGACATGGATCTTGCCGTTTCCAAAACGAATGAAAATCCGGTTTTTTATGTTCAGTATGCCCATGCCCGGATCTGCAGTATCTTCCGGCAGGCTGAAGAAATGGGAATCACTTTTGCTCCTGAGCCAGATGACTATGAGCGATTAACCCATGAGAAGGAATTGGATATTCTGCAAAAATTGGGAGCTTTTCCTGGGGAAGTGGCCTATGCTGCCGAGCAATTAACCCCGTACCGTCTAGTTCGCTATATCCATGACCTTGCTTCCCAATTCCATAGCTACTACAATGCCGAGAGAATTCTTAATGGTGATGATGTGCCTTTAACTCAGTCCAGATTGGCCCTGTTGAAATGTATTCAGACGGTCATTAAGAATGGATTAACCTTAATTGGTGTGAGCAGCCCGGAAAAGATGTAAGGATTAATACAATAATGAGGTGTGTTGTTGACATGAAGGAAATTCTACTCTCCACAGTTACAGGAATAGTCGTCGGATTTATTTTCGCCCTATTCAGGCTGCCCATTCCCGCTCCTCCGGTGTTGGCAGGAGTAATGGGTATCTTCGGTATATATATCGGAGTTCGGTTGTTTCAATGGATAAGCAGATGGTTTTTTTAAAACCGTCTGCTTTTATATTTTTAGATATGATCATGGATGGAACTAAAGGAATTGATAATTGAGAGTTTTAGTAGCGGCTAACCATAGGATAAATTTTCTGATATAATAGGATACGCGATGAACATTTTGCTGAAAATTCAGCATATGTGCCAAAAAATTGGCAGGTGAATGAGATGGCAGTTCATTTGGAGCCCGCTGTGTTAAAGGCGATTCTTAGCAGTATTGATGAAGGGATACATGTGGTGGACCGAAACGGGATCACCATTTTTTACAATCATGCTGCGGCCCGTTTTGATGGTCTAGAAATTGAGGAGGTGGAAGGAAAGTATCTTCTCCAAGTTTTTCCATCCTTAACGTCCGAAAGCAGCACCTTGTTAAAAGTAATTGAAACAGGAACCCCCATTTATAACCAGCACCAAACTTATACCAATGTAAAAGGGAAGAAAATCGATACCGTCAACACAACACTTCCCATTTATATTGATGGACAACTGTATGGAGCATTGGAAATCGCCAAGGATCTGACAAAGGTGAAGGAACTCTCAGAAAAACTGGTGGACCTTCAAGTTCAACTCATTAAACCCAATCTGAACCGAATGAAGGGAAGGGGGAAGGGAGCCAGGTATGAAGTAACCGACATCCTCAGTGCTGATAAGAGGATGAAAATGATCAAACATCAAATTCTAAAGGTAGCAAGAACTTCTTCGCCTGTATTTGTATATGGAGAAACAGGAACAGGAAAAGAACTGGTCGTCCAGTCTATCCATAATGCATCACCCCGCCGGAATAAACCCTTCGTGGCTCAAAATTGTGCCGCTCTCCCCGCTGCATTACTGGAATCGATACTATTTGGAACGGTAAAAGGGAGTTATACAGGTGCAGAAAATCGGATGGGGCTATTTGAACTGGCGGATGGAGGGACCCTCTTTCTTGATGAAATCAATTCGATGCCCGTACATCTTCAGGCAAAACTGCTAAGAGCTCTGCAGGATGGAACTATTAGAAGGATAGGGGGTTCAGATAACTTTCCGGTTGATGTGAGAGTAATTGCTGCCATGAATACTTCTCCCCAATTGGCTTTAAAGGATGGAACCCTCCGTTCAGACTTATATTATCGGCTACATGTGGTATCCATTGCTATCCCCCCATTAAGGGAAAGAAGAGGAGATATTCCTCTGTTGACCGAAGCGTTTATTGACAAGTTTAACCAGCAATTTGCATCCTCTGTAAAAGGGGTGAGCAAAGAGGTGATGGATTGGATGATGACCTATGATTGGCCAGGAAATGTGAGAGAGCTGGAACATCTGTTGGAGGGAGCGATGAATGTAGTAGAAGGGGAATGGATTGATACAGAACATATCCCTAATCATTTTATAGAAAGGGGTGTATCTTCCGCTTCCGACAGACCACATTTGATACATGGGAGAACCAGCAGAGAGTGGGAAATGAACGAAATTCCTCCCCTTAGGGAGGCTCTGGATCAACTGGAGCAGCAACTGATAAACAGGGCAATGAAAGCAACAGAAGGCAATGTAAAAAGGGCGGCTGAAATTCTCCAAATTCCCAGGCAGACACTTCAATATAAGCTGAAAAAATAATTCAAAGCAGGCTGTGAATCTTTCATTCTGCATCGATATAAATGTAGAACTAAGTGTGGAACTATAAATTCGTCTGCCAATCGAGTTCGTCCAAGATGCGATTGAGGTCCGCTTCATGTCTAAAGATGCAGCCCTCGAAAACATTCGGGTAATTTAATGGTGGAGTCAGTTTAGTTCTGCTATCTATAGATTGATAAATTAAAGTATTTAAAAAGTGCCGAATATTCGGCGCTTTTTTTTGATTGGATAAGAATAACATCGTGATTTGTATGAATATACTCATTGGCATGGCTTTTGCATCATTAATTTTCCAATTATAGAAATAGTGGAACCATATCAACCATTTCAAAGGGGGTTGTCAAGTGATTGGTCATCCATTAGGACTACACCGGGTCATTGATCCAAAGGGAAGTTTGCCCCAGGGAGCTTGGAAATTAAACAATGACATGATCCTGTATGATAATGAACTTCTCATTGATGTACACCAACTGAATATCGACTCTGCGTCCTTTCATCAGATCAAAGAGGAAGTAGGTCATCATGCTGAAGCTATCTGTAAGTATATGTTTTCCCTGGTGGCTCAACGGGGGAAGCATCATAATCCAGTGACCGGGTCCGGGGGGGTGCTCATCGGAAAAGTAAAAGAAATCGGACCCCATTTCCCGGGTAAGGATTTGCGGGAAGGAGATATGATAGCCACCTTAGTATCCCTAACACTAACTCCATTACGGTTATCGCACATTCACCGGATCGATTTGGACACCGGACAGGTTAACGTAACCGGAGAAGCGATCCTCTTTGCCAGCGGACTGTATGCTAAACTTCCAGAGGATCTCCCTCAGCCATTATCCCTAGCGGTATTGGATGTTTGCGGTGCACCTGCCCAAACAGCCAAATTGGTCTCTTCAGGGGATACCGTGGTGATTTTGGGTGCAGGAGGAAAATCGGGTCTATTGTCTCTTTATTCAGCCAGACAAAAGGTTGGAAATCACGGGAAAATCATGGCGTTGGAAAAAGGGGAAAAGGGGATTGAAAGGCTCAAGAAACTGCAGTTGGCTGATCAAATCATAAAAGTGGATGCCACTTGTCCAGTAGATGTTCTTGAAGCGGTAGAGCAGGCGACCGAAGGAAGATTGGCAGATGTGGTTCTTAATTGTGCCAATGTTTCCCATACAGAGATGTCCGCCATTCTATCGGCCAAACAAGGGGGAAAGGTTTACTTCTTTAATATGGCGACAAGCTTTTCCGCAGCCGCCTTGGGGGCCGAAGGGGTAGGGAAGGATGTAGACCTCATCATTGGAAACGGTTACACCCGGGGCCACACAGAGCTGGTTTTTCAAATGATGAGGGAGTCCAGGGCACTTTTTCAGTTGTTCATGGAGGTTTACGGCTAAGTTCCATTGGTAGGAAAGTGGTTTTTATATAGAGGGATTAAAGAATTTATACGGACAGCCTTCGAGTTCGTTAGCCCTCAAACTGACTCCACCTTTGAAATACCTAGATGTTTTTGAGGGCTCCGTTCTTTAGCCTTGGCTAATAAGAAAGCATACATCTATTATTTATACTTTCTTATGTCGCATAAGGGCAACTAAGTCTCTGTCTTCGCCCAGAGGCTCGCCAATCGGCGAATTTTCTTTAAAGCGGACCTGAATTACTTCCTGACGAACTCGGCAAGCGGACGTGTAAATCTTTAATTCCAGATCTATAGTTTCCTTAAATAAATGTTTTAGGAGGGAAGAAGGATGCGAGATTGGCGGGAAATAGAGATTTGGAAACATGTGAGTGAGCGTCAGTGGAATGACTGGTTGTGGCAGTTAACCCATACGATCAAAACGGTGGATGAGTTAAAAAAGGTGATTCACCTGACACCGGAAGAGGAGGAAGGGGTTAGAAGATCAAATGAAACGATTCCCTTAAACATTACGCCCTATTTTGCCATGTTGATGGACCCTGATGATCCCGGCTGTCCCATTCGTAGACAATCGGTTCCCTTGTCCCATGAAACCACCAGAACACCCTATGATATGCGGGACCCGCTGCTGGAAGATACCGATTCCCCCGTTCCTGGATTAACCCATCGCTATCCGGACCGAGTGCTTTTTCTGATTACCAATCAATGCTCCATGTATTGCCGCTACTGTACCCGCCGTCGTTTTTCCGGGCAGGTGGGGCAGGGAGTACCCAAGAAACAAATGGATGCCTGTCTCGATTATATCCGCCGTACCCCGGAAGTAAGGGATGTTCTCTTATCCGGCGGAGATGGACTGCTGGTGAATGATCGGATCATAGAGTACCTGTTAAAAAACTTGAGGGAAATCCCCCATGTAGAGATCATTCGCATCGGAACTAGAGCGCCTGTCGTTTTTCCCCAACGGATTACTGAAGATTTGTGCAAGATCATCAAGAAATACCATCCCGTGTGGATAAATACCCACTTCAATCATCCAAAGGAAATAACGCCGGAAGCGAAACAGGCTTGTGAAATGCTGGCCAACGCAGGGGTCCCTCTGGGAAATCAGTCGGTCATTTTGGCCGGGATCAATGACTGTCCCAATGTGATGAAAAAATTGGTCCATGAATTGGTCAAGATCAGGGTAAGACCCTACTATATCTACCAGTGTGACCTGTCTGAAGGAATTGGCCATTTCAGGGCACCGGTATCCAAGGGGATTGAAATCATTGAGGCCCTTAGAGGGCATACTTCCGGCTATGCGGTTCCTACATTTGTTGTCGATGCGCCGGGCGGCGGAGGGAAGATCCCGGTAATGCCAAACTACTTGATCTCCCAAAGTGCGGATAAAGTCATCTTGCGCAATTTTGAAGGACTAGTTACCTCCTATCCTCAACCCTCTGCTTACACCCCCCATGATCAGGATCAATGTGAGTTTTGCCGGGATAATAAAGGGAAATCGGTAGGGGTTGCCAGCATCATGGAGGGCGATAGGATCAATCTGGAGCCGGGGCATCTGCCACGAAGGGAAAGAAGGAGAAGTGCCGAATCATCCCCAACCAAGGAAGTAGAATCCGCAATCAACCACTGATTGGGAGCGTTCTAAAAAGATGCTGAACAAATATATAAAGGAAGAACATCGGCGGATCAGTATCATTGGATTGGCCAAAAATGCCGGAAAAACCACGGTATTAAACCGGCTCATATCAGAAAGTGTCAAGGATCAAATTCCTATTGGAATAGCCAGCATAGGAGTCGATGGCGAAAAAAAGGATGCCTGGCTGGAATTTCCCAAACCTCCCATTCACGTGTATCCGGGAATGCTGGTAGTAACCGGAGAATGGGCCATGGAAGAGAGCACGGCGGAAATAGAACTCCTGAAGGAAATGAAGGGAACCACGAACATGGGTTCCCTCTTCCTGGTGAGGATAAAAAAGCAGGGAGACATAAAGGTAGGAGGCACCCCTACCATCAGCGGAATCATCGATGCGATGGATTTAATGTTTCGTCATGGGACCAAGCGCTGTTTAATTGACGGAGCCTATGACAGGCAGACTTCAGCCAATCCCATGGTTACCGATGGTATCATTCCGGTGATCGGTGCTACAGTCCATGAAAAAATAGAGAAAATTATGGAAGAAGCAGACCTGTTTTATAAAAAATATACACTCCCTTCCGCTGATGACGATGAATTTTTTTCCAAAATATCTCTGCCAATATCAAAGGTTCAATCTGAAAATCATCAATCGATAATCGAGTCAAAGATTTTCATGTACCGTACCAAAGAGGATTGGATTCATCTCGAAGGGACCCTTATGACCTGCCTTAAACAGGTGGGAAGCTTTATTGGAAAAGGCTATACACGGGTAGTGATTTCAGGCTCCTTTACAGACAGACAGGCTGAGTATCTGTTGGGCCTATCCAAGAAAGTCAGCATGATGCTTATGGATTCAACAAAATGCTTCCTAACCATGCCGGTTTTAAAAAAATGGTTTTATCATGGCAACCGGTTGCTGGTATATAAACAAACTCCTTTGTTATTTGCCGCAGTCAATCCAACAACCCCTTGGGGCATACATTACGACCCCGAAATGTTTATTTATCAGATCAGCCGGCAAATGCCCGGGATTCCAATGGTGGATGTGGTGAAGGAAAAGGAGACGATATTTGAAAAATGAAGATGAAACAACATGAAAAAACGTTTTGTTCCACTTCTATAGATTCAAGAAATAAAACCTGAATGAGATGAAATGGGGTGAGGTGAAATTGAATAAACTAAATCTGAATCGCCAGTGGATCGATGATTGCCGATCAGCAGCGCGAGTAATCGCAGAAGAGGTGGATCGTTTTATTGCCAAGCGGTCAACCGTAGCCATTGAACGAACGGTCCTTCGGCTATTGGGGATAGATGGTATCCATGAGACAGATACCCCCCTTGTGAACGTCATCGTGGATAAGATCCTGCAAGAAGGAAAACTTGGAAAGGGAGTAATGCCTTGGATTTTACAGAGCATCGTCCATTACCAGATTCCCCTTCATGAGGCCGTGTCCCTGGCCGCAGCCAACAAAATATCTCTTACTGAAGCTCCCTCCATTCCCAAAGAAGAGATGGAGAAATTAGGATTTCAACTGGCAGAAGAGGGGTTAAACAAAATTGCATCCCGTCGTCAGGAAAGGGATACGCTCTTGCAACAGTTGGGGGAACCTTCCACGCCATATTTATATGTGATTGTAGCAACGGGCGACATTTACGAGGACGTCAATCAGGCCAAGGCAGCGGTTTATGATGGAGCCGATATTATTGCCGTGATTCGAAGCACCGGGCAAAGCCTGCTCGATTACGTACCCTATGGGGCAACCAGAGAAGGATTTGGCGGGACATTTGCCACCCAGGAAAATTTTCGCATCATGAGAAAGGCTCTGGATGAAGTGGGGGAAGAAGTGGGAAGATACATCCGTCTCTGTAACTACTGCTCCGGGCTGTGTATGCCGGAAATTGCTGCCATGGGCGGGTTAGAGCGGCTCGATGTGATGCTGAATGATGCCCTTTATGGCATCCTGTTCAGGGATATTAATATGCAGAGAACCTTGGTGGATCAATATTTTTCCAGAATGATCAACAGCTATGCCGGAATCATCATCAATACCGGTGAAGACAATTATCTGACCACTGCCGATGCCGTAGCCAGCGCCCACACCGTATTGGCTTCTCAGTTTATCAACGAACAGCTGGCATTTTTTTCAGGACTGCCTACGGAACAATTGGGATTAGGTCATGCCTTTGAAATGAATCCGGACCTGGAAGATGGGCTGCTGCTGGAAATTGCCCAGGCTCAATTGGTCCGTGAAGTGTTTCCGGGAGCTCCGCTAAAGTACATGCCCCCGACCAAACATATGACAGGCAACATTTTCAAGGGACATATTCAGGACGCCCTGTTCAATCTGGTGGGAATCATGACGGGGCAGGGAATTCAATTGCTGGGCATGATGACAGAAGCAATGCATACACCCCATATCCATGACCGCCACTTAGCCATTGAAAATGCCAAATATATATTTAATAATGGACGTCATCTCATGGAAGAAATTTATTTTGCACCAGAAGGGCGTATCGTAAAAAGGGCCGGGGAAACCTTACAAAAGGCTAAGGAAATGCTGGAGAAAACAGCCGAATCAGGACTGTTTTCAGCCATAGAAAAGGGATGGTTTGCCGATGTGAAACGAACGATGAAAGGTGGACGGGGGCTGGATGGGGTGTTTATCAAAGATCAGAATTATTTTAATCCCTTTGAAGAACTGCTACGAGAAAAGCTTGGATTACCTTCTCGGAAGGGAGGAGGCTTTAAATGAGTCATGAGCAAAGGAGCCACCTAATTAAACCCTATGGAGATACCCTTGGAGATGGAGTGGTACAATTAAGCTTCACCCTGCCCGTTCCCTTTGGAGAGGAAGCCAAGGAGGCAGCGAAGCAGTTGGCAAGGAAGATGGGACTAAAGGAACCCCAAGTCTATCATGCTGCCGCCGTTGGAAAAGACTTTACTTTCTTGATTGTTTACGGGAAATGCATTCATTCCGTTGATTATTCGCAAATCGTGGTCCCCAAAGTAGAAACAAAGGCGATGGATTTTTATCAAATCAATGAACGAATTCGCCAAGAGATAGGAAGAAAAGTTGTGGTGGTAGGGGCATGTACCGGAACAGATGCCCATACGGTAGGGATTGATGCCATTATGAACATGAAGGGATATCATGGGGATTATGGATTGGAAAGGTATCCGGAAATGGAAGCCTACAACATGGGAAGTCAGGTCGCCAATGAGGACCTCATCGCAAAGGCATTGGAGGTGAATGCCGACGTTCTTTTGGTCTCCCAGGTGGTCACCCAAAAGGATATCCATGTCAAGAATCTGACCCAATTAATTGAACTCCTTGAAGCAGAAGGGTTAAGGGACCGTTGGCTAGTGATTTGCGGCGGCCCCAGAATTAATCATGAAATTGCCTTGGAATTGGGTTATGATGCCGGCTTCGGGGCCGGAACGACGGCATCCGTCGTTGCCTCCTATATCGTTGAGGAAATGATTCAGAGAAAGTACGAAAATAAAAACCGGGCGAGCCAATAGACTCCCCGGTTTGTTCAATGAAGAAGATAAACATACAAGGAACCTGTAAGAAACATGGAGATCAAATAAACCCCATTCCATTTTAGTCCTACCGACAAAGGCGATTTATTAACTGAACCGCTCACCAAAATGTTTAGTGGATTAGCCGGACTTAACACAGCAGAAATCGACCAGGATACCATCATCAGAAGGGCAAGAACCTCCGGGCGGGTTCCCAGAGAAGCCGCATCCATTTGGGTAATCAATGCGGTCACCACTACGATTGGGTGAATACCGATAAAGGTAAGGCTAATGATAATGAACATCACAACCACTATAAACAGCATAAATGAAGCGGCAGAAACACCGTTTAAAAAGAGCTGAATGGAGTCAGCGATGGCTGTTCCGGCCAATGCCTTTCCAAATAATCCGGCACTGATAAAAAGCACCACTTCATTATTCATGGTTTGGGCCGTTTGATCTTTAAACTGGTAAAAATGTTCTCTCAACTCCTTCAGTTTCCTTTTGAAAGAACACCAGATCAAGGGGAAAAGAAGGGAGATCAGACTCACGAGAAACATCATCGGCCATTTTGTCAATAACTCAAGGACGAAAATGGATCCCATCAAAAATACCAGAATCACAAACAAAATGATGATTTTATTGCGATGGGTTCCTCCCTTAAAGGACTGCTCTCCTTTCTCTTTGAAATGGAATAAGATTGTATCCTTTGATACATATCCCTTCTTTTTCAGCCATAGTCCAAACAACAGATTGCCGATGAGCAATTGGGCAAATGCCATTGGCAATCCTAGGGAGATATAGGTCGAGACAGGGACATCAAGATAGTATAAGACCAAAGCCACCGAGGCAAAATAGGGGGACCAAAGGATCACCGTGGAAAATCCCACCAAATAGGACTTGGCAAGCAATTTCGCATGCAAGTTTAAGTCCTTGATTAACTCATGAAGGACTCGAATGGATCCCAAGTTTAGTATGGGTCCCAAGCAAAAGAGAAAGAATGAAATTCCGCCAAACAATTTTCTGGGATCTTCTTTCAGTCGGTCCATGTAAAAATGGATCGAATCAAAATAGCCCCCGATCTTTAGGGGGATGGAAATTAAAGGAACCAGGATGACAAGAGTCAGCAGTGGCAAATTGGTGATGATTCCGTTCGCGATCTCCTCAAAGGGACTCCCCTTCATGATGTAGAGGAGAATACCGAAAGAAAACATCACCAGGCTTAGGTATCTTGGGATCGGTTTCGCCGATGGCAAGCTGATGGTAAACACGATGACGGAGACAATGGATAAGACCACCTTTAAAAAATAGAACGGTAAGAAAAACTGAATGATATAAAAAGCACACATGGCAAGAACCAAGTTGCTTTTACCGGCTAATTTTTGCTTTTCAATAGGAGGACTCGCAAGTGGTGTTGGGATTCCCATTTATTTTCACCTTGTCTATTTTTTAGGAAGAAGGAAATCAAAATCACAGCCCAAATTGGCCTGCAAAACATGCTGCTGATACAAACGGGTATAACGCCTAATATGATGGTCAGACCAATTAGCGTAAAAAATCGCCGTTTATAATAGATTAACGATAAAGGAGAAAAAAGTAAATAAAGTGGACGATAGTTTTCAGATGGGGTCTTAGAAGTACACCGAGATAAAATGTTTGAAATTATATATGGGATGATTTAGGAAATGTGGCGATATACCTTGTGAAAAAAGTGATCAACTGCATATCGGTCCATATGCACAATGGCATCAATGATCTCCTTTACACTTATCGTGATAGAATAATCCTGAAAATACTTGTTTTGAGTTAACAAATCGAAAATACTGGACCAAAGGGAAAGGAAATAAGACAGATTGTGATGCTTACCCAGATAAATGATCATGGAGTGAAAAATAAACCAATCATGAATGGAACTTTGGTTATCACGTTGTTCAGGTGAAGGCGAAAAGTCTTGTATAAAAGAAAAGGTTTCAGTTGAATGGATATCATCCAAACATGAATATACTATTTTTTTTGCACACATCAGGGCAACATCAAAGTACTGATCTAATCTATTTTTATCGGTCCCTTCGTTTAATACTTGAACAGGGATTAAAAATGGGGGAGGTTCTGAAACAAAGGTTCCTCCTCCTTGCCTTGATTCAAGGTACTTTAATAATTCTAGCACCCGTAATCCTTCACGGATGGAGGAACGGCTTACTTCCAGCAATTCGCTTAATTTTCTTTCCGTTGGCAGTTTTGTGCCCGGGGTCATCCCTTCCAACATGATAAACTGGACGATCTGTTTAGCTACCTGTTCAAAGGTTCTTGGAACGGATGGTGTGATGTATTTCTCCTTCATGGGTACACCTCGGAAAATAGAATATTTTTTCTAATGTATCATATCATGTACATTCAATAAATATAATAGGAGAAGCCAGGGCAAGACAAACTAATGATTGACACACTTTTCTTAAAATATTAAACTTCAGATAAAATGGCTTGATAATTGGTCTGACCATATGAATAAATGAAAAGATTAATTATATTATAAATGAACAATTTCTATCCATTTTTATCCTGGCCCAAAAGAAGGTGATGACTTGGCTTTAAAACCGATCAGAAAAAAGAGGCTGTTTGAGGAGATTATTTTAGCGATTGAAAAATACATTGAAGAAGAAAATATTAAGCCGGGACAAAAATTACCCTCAGAAAATGAATTGACCGACATTTTTAATGTGAGTAAAACGGCAGTCAGGGAGGCAATGAGTGTTCTTCATGCCAATGGAATTATTGAGACGAGGCCCGGATTAGGCATATTTTTAAAGGAAATGGAAGGAGAAACCATTGCCCAACGGGTGACAAAGAATTTGATAGAAAAAGTAGCCCTTCAAGAGATATTAGAATTTCGCAGGGGAATAGAGGTAGAAGCTGCGGCCTTAGCGGCTTCAAGGGCCACAGATGAAGATTTGTATCTGATCAGGCAAGCCCATGAAAAGTTGGTAGAGGCAAACCAGAATGGTCTGCTGGGTGTCGAAGAGGACTATATGTTTCATTATTCAATCATCTTAGCTGCTCACAACTCCATTTACAAAGAGGTTTTTGAGAATGTATCCAATAAATTTGAAGAGGGAATCAGGATCAGTAAAATGCAATCGGTAAAGGTTCCAGGCCGTTTTTTAGAGAGTCATGGGGAACATGAAGAAGTTATCCAATCCATTGTTCAAAGAGATGGTATGAAAGCAATGGAAGCCATGAGGAACCATTTGTTGAGAAACGAGAAGAAAATCTGGAGAATTCTCAATGGAGACAAAATGTAATTGTTCACTCAGGGGTGATGAGGTGGATCAATTGGATTTAACCATTCAGGAAAATGAAAAAACAGCGTTTGTCATCGATGAAAAAAATGCAGAACAGAGGAACAGGAAAAACGGAAGACAAAAAAGACGAGACCTTTGCCGGTTAAGTTGATACATGTAGGTGAGTGTCGTGACAAAGAAGATATTATATTTTGACAAGGTATTTGAAGAATTTAAGAAAATTTTGCATGAACAAAAGCCCGAAGGATTTGATTTGTGGTTTTGGGATGAAATGGCTGATGAGGAAAAGGACGAGAAACTTTCTGAAGCAGATTACTTACTGGTTGCCACGAAGAAAATTGGAGAAAATATTTTTAAAAAGGCAGCAAAGGCAAAATTTATGTCTGGGAATCAGAGCCAGTGAATCCGAATAACCCCTTGTTAAAGCTTGAGCAAGTCATCGCCTCACCCCACATCGGGGCAGGCACAAGGGATACGTTAAACCGGGTCCTTCATCTTGCGTTTCAAAATATCTTAAGGGTGGAGCAGGGAGATGCCCCCGATTTTGTGGTGAATGGCATTCATCAACCTAGGAGGTCATGAACCTGATTTTTCATATTATCAAGAATAAAATCAATCAAACAAAAAGGAGAGGGTAAACCATGCGTTTGGCAACCGTAAAAGTAAATGGATCAGAAAAAGCAGCAGTGATTGGCAAGGGAGGAGCCATATTAATTGGAACTATTAATCAAAAAATGAATAAAAACTGGTCTACCGACCTATTGGAAATCATTAAATCTGGCCATTTGGATGAAATAAAAAATTGGTATAAAAACGGTGGAGAAAGCCAAATAAATGAACTTTCCCAGGTAGACATTCCATTGAATAACGTGGAATACGGTCCCCTTTACCGCCATCCCAGAAAGATTTGGGGAATTGGATTAAACTATGTGGAACATGCCGCCGATTTAAGCGAAAAAGCCCCCAATACGGAACCAGCCAGCTTTATGAAGCCGGATACGACCATTATTGGTCCAAACGATACCATCAAAATCCCTCATCAATCAGAACGAACGACGGCAGAAGCTGAACTAGGAATCATCATCGGCAAAGAATGCAAGGATGTTTCCGAAGAGGATGCTCCTCAAGTGATTGCCGGATTTACCACCATCATCGATATGACGGCAGAAGATATTTTACAGAAAAATCCCAGGTATTTAACCCGTTCTAAGAGCTTTGACACCTTCTTCAGCTTTGGGCCCCAATTGGTCACTCCCGATGAGGTGGACGAGGTTCATCATTTACATGTTGCGACCGTCATCAATGGAAAAATCCACCGAAAAAATGTGGTCTCTAATATGACATTCCGTCCATGGTTTTTGGTATCCTTCCATTCAAAGGTCATGACCCTTTTGCCTGGGGATATCATCTCAACAGGAACTCCAGGTGCAGTGGTGATTCGGGATGGCGATGTCGTAGAATGCCACATTGATGGTTTCGAAAAATTGGTAAATCCGGTAACCGATCTTAAGGTATTAAAATAAAAAAGTGAAACCCAGCGTTTTGTCATTCAATCCGCCCCTTTTTCTGAACAGGTAGGCGGATTTTTTTATCCGATAGCTAACCGTCACTAAGGTCCTCCATCCATTCTCACCTCTCTAACAAATTTTTCAGCCGAAAAAAATAATTTTATGCTGAACAACCGCTCAGAATTGTGGTACAATAGTGAACGAAAAGATATATTGTTTTGACTCTTTCTAATTGGCTTATTTTTTCAATTTATTTTATGATTATAGAGTAAGATAGGGACGGAGCTAAAGAATTCACAAAGGACAGCCTTCGAGTTCAAACTTGGCGAAGAGGCAAAAGAACGGGAATTAGCCCTCAAACTGATTCCAGCAGACGTGTGAATCTTTAGATCTGCATCTAACAAAATCTTAGAGATAAAAGAGAAAAGGAGATGGTGATGAAACATGGACTTCCTTCAGGTGATCAATCTACTTGCATTTTTAGGTATTACGGGATATGCTTTGTATCTTTTTGCCCATGTTGTGTATAGTCGCTATACCTTCATTAAGCTCGGGAAAAAGAGCGATTTTAAGAAAGACATGGGTGAAAGGATCAATGCCATCCTTGTCAATGTTTTCGGGCAGAAGAAGCTGTTAAAAGACAAAAAAAGCGGAATCATGCATGTCATTATGTTTTATGGATTTATTATCATTCAATTTGGTGCCATTGAATTGATTGTGAAAGGATTGGTAAAGGGTTGGACTTTGCCTGTACCTGCCTATTCCTTATTTACCCTCAGCCAGGAAATTGTCATTGTTTTGGTCATTATCGCGGTACTATATGCTGCATACCGAAGATACATCGAAAAACTTCCCCGATTAAAAAGGGGATGGAAGGCATCATTGGTCATTTGGTTTATCGGCATCTTGATGCTTTCAGAGCTGTTCAGCTTCGGCTTTGAACGTCTCTGGTTGGGTGAGGAAACTTCCGCCTATGCTCCTTTTTCTTCATTAATTACAACAGCCTTTAGCGGGGTTTCTCCGGGAGTTGCTGGCGGCCTTTTTTATCTCTTCTGGTGGATTCACCTCCTTACCTTGTTAACTTTTCTTGTATATGTTCCGCAGTCCAAACATGCCCATCTGATTGCCGCTCCCGTCAACGTATTTTTGAAGCGGTTGGATCCGCCTGGCAAACTAAAGACCATCGATTTTGAAGATGAAACCCAGGAGGAATTTGGCGTTGGACGAATTGAGAACTTTAGCCAGAAATCCCTGATTGATTTATATGCCTGTGTGGAATGCGGCCGCTGTACAAGCATGTGTCCCGCATCCGGAACAGGTAAAATGCTATCTCCAATGGATTTGATTGTTAAGATGAGAGATCATTTGACCGAGAAGGGGGCCGTTATTACCTCAAGGACACCTTGGATGCCTGCCTTTGCTTTTAGCGGAACCAGAGCCAATTCATTGGCGATTGCAGCCAGTGAAGCAGCCGCAGCTTCGGAAGGAGCACAGAAAGAATTTGATTACAGCATTGAATTGATTGGAGATGTTATTACAGAACAGGAATTATGGGCTTGTACCACCTGTCGCAACTGTGAAGATCAGTGCCCGGTGATGAACGAACATGTGGAAAAAATCATCGACATGCGCCGTTATCTGGTGCTTACCGAAGGGCGTATGCCTGCCGAGGCCCAACGCACGTTAAATAACATTGAACGTCAGGGGAATCCTTGGGGGATCAACCGGAATGACCGCATCAAATGGCGTGAAGGGATGGAAGAAATGGTTCCGACCGTCAAAGAAGCAGAAGAATTTGAATATCTCTTCTGGGTGGGTTCCATGGGTTCATACGACAATCGTAACATAAAAGTATCCCAAGCCTTTGCAAAAATCCTTCATCATGCCGGTGTCAAATTTGCCATTTTAGGAAACGAAGAAAAAAATTCCGGGGATACCGCCAGAAGATTAGGAAATGAATTCTTATTCCAGCAAATGGCTGTGGAGAATATAGAAACCTTCCAGAAGTACAATGTAAAGAAAATTGTGACCTGCGATCCCCATGCTTACAATACCTTAAAACATGAATATCCGGAATTCGGGCTGGAGGCAGAAGTATACCATCACACTGAAGTTTTGAACAAATTATTGGAAGAAGGAAAGATTAAGCCTGTTAAAGAAGTGAAGGAACGGATTACTTATCATGACTCCTGTTACCTGGGACGTTATAACAACATCTATGAGATTCCGCGCAAAATCCTTCAGGCGATTCCTGGGGTAGAAATTGTAGAAATGGATCGGAATAAGGAAAACAGCATGTGCTGTGGAGCTGGAGGCGGAATGATGTGGATGGAAGAAACAGAAGGAACCAGGGTAAACGTAGCCAGAACAGAACAGGCTTTAGCCGTAAACCCAACCACCATTGGAAGTGCATGTCCATATTGTCTCACCATGATGAGTGACGGAACCAAGATGAAGGAAGTGGAAGACCAAGTGAAAACCAAAGATATTGCTGAAATCCTGGCCGAAGCAATATAAAGACGAATAGTCAAGGCAAGGAATCAAAGATACAACATCCCCGCAATAAAGAAATAAATGTACAGCTAGGGATGTTGAATCCTTGAGACGCAGACCGGCCCTTCGTACCAAGCGGAAACCATTTTGAGCGGAAAAATAGCCCTCAATTGTCTCCAACCATGAGAAGCCCAGATGTTATGAGGGCATCCGCTCAAAAGGGAGGAGCGGCAGTTGAAGCATCCTTGCGAAGGGAGACAAGGCAAGGAGCAAGGATACAACATCCCTGCCATCAAGCAAACGGACCTCAACAAGTAAAAGAAGGAGGGAAACCAATTTTGAAAAGAACGGTAATTGTCAGCGCAGCCAGAACACCCTTTGGTAAATTTGGCGGTGCCTTGCAAAGCCTTCAGGCCGTCGATTTGGGAGGAATAGTCATTAAAGAAGCTGTGGAGAGAGCAAGCATTCAACCTGAACAGGTGGATGAGGTTATTATGGGGATGGTGGTTCAAGCCGGAGCCGGACAAATTCCATCCAGGCAAGCTGCCCGCAAGGCTGGATTACCTTGGGAAGTGCAAACGGAAACGATTAATAAAGTTTGTGCATCAGGACTCAGAAGTGTTACATTGGCGGATCAAATCATCCGAGCAGGAGACGGTGAAATCTTGGTTGCTGGAGGAATGGAAAGCATGAGCAACGCCCCTTATGCTCTTCCAAGAGCTCGCTGGGGAATGAGAATGGGAGATGACACCATAAAGGATTTAATGGTTTATGATGGACTCACTTGTCCCTTTGAAGGGGTTCATATGGCGGTTCATGGCAGCAATGTGGCCAAAGAATATGCTATACCCAGAGAAAATCAGGATGCATGGGCTTTGAGGAGCCACCAAAGGGCTGTAGCAGCAATTAAAGGCGGTAAATTTAAAGATGAAATTGTACCCGTTTCTATCCCTCAAAGAAAAGGAGATCCGATTCTTGTGGATACCGATGAAGGGCCAAGGGAAGATACCAGCTTGGAGAAATTGGCAAAACTTCCGCCAGTGTTTACAAAGGATGGGTCCATCACCGCAGGGAACGCACCAGGAGTGAATGATGGAGCTGGAGCCATGGTGTTGATGTCTGAGGAGAAAGCCAAGGAATTGGGCAAAAAACCGATGGCAACCATTCTGGGACACGCAGCGGTCGGGGCAGAAGCTCCCTATATTGCAACCACCCCGGGCTTAGCCATACAAAAGCTATTGAAGAAAGCGGGACTAACACCTTATGATATAGATCTTTTTGAAGTAAATGAAGCCTTTGCCGCAGTGGTCTTAACCAGTCAGAAACTGGTGGGATGGGATGTAGAAAAAGTAAATGTCAACGGAGGTGCCATTGCTCTTGGGCATCCGATCGGAGCCAGCGGAGCAAGGATACTGATGACACTTATCTATGAACTTAAGCGCCGGGGAGGAGGATTAGGAGTAGCTGCCATCTGTAGCGGAGCCGCCCAAGGAGATGCTGTGCTGGTTCATGTTGAATGACGGGGTGGACTTTTCATTATTTCTCGCCGAACTCGACTCGCGACGTGTAAATTTTACAGTTCCATTGAGATTCATAGTGGTTATAAATTTTTAGCCAAGAAAACCTGTCGGCTTACCGTCAGGATGATTTGTCCGACTTAAGTCATGCCCGACCACATTCATATCTTTTTATCTGCAAAACCTACTGTCGCACCAACGGATATTGTGCGAACACTAAAAAGCATTTCAGTTATTGAATTGTTCAAACAATATCCACAGAAATTATAACGCCTGTGGAGATAGTAGGTTGCGAGGTCGATGAAGCGGGAATCCACGGGGCTTGCTCCGTGTGAGCGTCAATTAGCCATTGAGTATATTATGAAAATAAATAGCATTGTTGAAGGAGTGGGGGAAATGGAGATTAAAAAGTTTATGGTTATTGGAGCCGGGCAGATGGGAAGTGGGATTGCTCAAGTTGCTGCCCAAACCGGTCTAGAGGTGATCCTAAATGACCTTAAAGAAGAATTGGTTCAGAGAGGATTGTCCACGATTGAAAAAAATCTTTCCCGTCAGGTAGAGAAGGGGAGAATGTCTGAGGAGGAGAAAAAGGCCATCCTAAGCAGAATTCAGCCTTCCACTTCATTGGAAGATGCAAGCGAGGCGGACTTTGTGGTGGAGGCCGCCGTGGAAAATATGCAGGTTAAATCAGATATTTTCCGTAAGTTGGACGAAATTGCCCCTCCCCATGCGATTTTGGCAAGCAATACCTCATCATTGCCGATTACCGAAATTGCGGCTGTGACCAAGAGACCAGAGCAGGTGATCGGAATGCATTTTATGAACCCTGTTCCGGTCATGAAGTTAATTGAAGTCATCCGCGGATTGGCAACAAGCGATGAAACCTATCAAATCGTGGAGGAGCTTTCCAAAAAGATGGGCAAAACTCCAGTAGAAGTAAATGACTTTCCTGGTTTTGTCTCAAACCGAATCCTTCTGCCGATGATTAATGAAGCTATTTACTGTGTTTATGAAGGGGTAGCCACACCTGAGGCCGTAGACGAAGTAATGAAGCTGGGGATGAATCATCCAATGGGACCTTTAACCCTAGCAGATTTTATCGGATTGGATACCTGCTTATATATCATGGAAATACTCCATGAAGGATTGGGAGATTCCAAATACCGTCCATGTCCCCTGTTGAGAAAATACGTAAAGGCTGGATGGCTGGGACGGAAAACAGGCAGAGGATTTTACGTCTATCAGTAGAGGCGAACTCAACTGAATGTACGTGCAAATCTTTCGTTCCGCTTATTAGAACGAAGATGGAAAATGGACGAGAAACTTCGAGTCTAAGAAATTGGAGTCTAAGAAAATAGAAAAGGATAGATTTTACGAACTGGGAGGAATATCATCGTGAATCTCCACTTTACAGAAGAACAAGAGATGATGAGAAAGATGGTTCGGGACTTCGCTGAAAGTGAGATTGCTCCCATCATCCCTCAAATGGAGAAGGAAGACCGTTTCCCAAGAGAAGTGATAAAGAAGATGGGAGAATATGGATTAATGGGAATCCCCATCCCTGAGGAGTGGGGAGGGGCGGACGCAGATTTTACCTCATATATTATAGCAATCCATGAAATTTCCAAAATTAGTGCTACCGTTGGAGTAATTCTTTCCGTCCATACCTCGGTAGGAACAAATCCCATACTGTACTTTGGAACAGAGAAACAAAAGAAAAAATACGTAACCAAATTAGCCAGGGGTGAATATCTAGGGGCGTTTGCTTTAACGGAACCAGGAGCCGGGTCTGATGCCGGCAATATAAGAACCCAAGCCGTCAGGGAAGGGGATAAATATATTCTGAACGGAAACAAAATTTTTATTACCAACGGAGGGGAAGCAGATACTTATGTTACCTTTGCTGTCACCGACCCCTCCAAGGGGCATCAGGGAATTACCGCCTTTATCGTAGAAAAAGATACGCCGGGATTTACGATTGGGAAAAATGAGAAGAAAATGGGACTTCATGGTTCCAAGACAACGGAGCTGATTTTTGACCATGCGGAAGTTCCGGCGGAAAATCGGTTGGGAGAAGAGGGGGAGGGCTATAAAATTGCCATGGCCAATTTAAATGTGGGGAGAATCGGTATTGCTGCCCAGGCTTTGGGGATTGCAGAAGCTGCCTTAACATATTCTGTTCAATATGCCAAAGAACGAGTACAATTTGGTAAAGCCATTGCTTCACAACAAGGGGTTTCCTTTAAGCTTGCCAATATGGCTACCCAAGTAGAAGCAGCCAAGCTTTTGGTTTACCGAGCCGCCAATTTGAAAAATGATGGTCAACTTTGTGGGAAAGAAGCCTCAATGGCCAAAAAATTTGCCAGCGATACGGCGATGATGGTCACCACGGAAGCTATTCAGGTATTCGGAGGGTATGGATATACGAAGGAATATCCTGTAGAACGTCTGTTTCGGGATGCAAAAGTCACGCAAATCTATGAAGGAACCAACGAAATTCAAAGGATTGTGATTGCCAAGGAACTGCTAAATGATTAAGAAAGAACCTATTTTTTATGGCTGATTGCCGATTGAACGCTCAGTCTTCATCTTTCACTACAATAGACCGATATACAATAATATTGGAATGAAGGTAAATTAATTTCAGGAGGAGTGGGATAATGAATTTTAAATTATCAGAAGAGCATGAAATGATGAAAAAAATGGTCCGCGATTTTGCCGAAAATGAAGTGGCACCTACTGCAGCAGAAAGGGATGAGGAAGAGCGCTTTGACCGCAGCATCTTCGAGAAGATGGCAGAACTGGGCCTTAGCGGAATTCCATGGCCGGAAGAATACGGTGGCGTCGGAGCCGATTACCTCAGCTATGTCATTGCCGTCGAGGAGCTTTCCCGGGTATGTGCCTCCACTGGAGTAACATTGTCAGCCCACGTATCTTTAGCATCCTGGCCCATTTATAAATTTGGCTCTGAAGAGCAAAAACAAAAATTCCTAAAACCTTTGGCTGAAGGAACCAAAATCGGAGCTTATGGGTTAACGGAACCCGGGTCAGGTTCTGATTCCGCCGGAATGAAGACAACCGCAACACTGAATGGAGACGAATATGTGTTAAACGGCAGCAAAATCTTTATTACCAATGCAGGAGAAGCCGAGATTTATGTAGTATTTGCTGTGACTGATCCGGAGAAAAAGCATAAAGGAATCAGTGCCTTTATCGTTGAAAAAGGAACCCCTGGATTCTCCATGGGTAAGAAGGAGAAAAAATTGGGTATCCGTTCATCCCCAACCCTGGAAATTATTTTTGACAACTGCCGGATCCCCAAGGAAAACCGATTGGGTGAAGAAGGTGAAGGTTTCAAAATTGCCATGATGACCCTTGATGGCGGAAGAAACGGAATCGCCGCCCAAGCTTTAGGAATTGCCCAAGGGGCCTTCGAACAGGCACTAGCCTATGCAAAAGAGAGAAAGCAATTTGGAAAACCAATAGCCAGCCAGCAGGCGATTCAATTTAAGCTTGCGGATATGGCGACCAAAATAGAAGCGGCACGGTTATTGGTATATCAGGCAGCTTGGCTGGAAGATCAAGGCCTTCCTTATGGAAAAGCCTCAGCCATGGCAAAGTTGTTTGCTGGGGATATGGCCATGGAAGTCACCACCGAGGCGGTTCAGATTTTTGGAGGATATGGATATACCAGAGAATATCCCGTTGAACGGATGATGAGGGATGCGAAAATTACTCAAATCTATGAGGGAACCAACGAGATTCAAAGACTAGTTATCTCCAACTATTTAATCAAAGAATAAGTAGGTGAAACCATTGCATCCGTTGGCAGAGCAGGTGGTGAAGGGAGAAGCACGGGCTATGGCTCGTGCCATCACCTATATAGAGAATGATCACAACGAAAAAGCTGAACTATTAAAAGCCCTGTATCCCCATACCGGAAATGCATATTTATTGGGGATAACCGGTTCACCGGGAGCGGGGAAAAGCTCCCTGGTTGACCAGTTGGTATCCCACCTCCGACAATTGGGCTACACAGTGGGAATCATTGCGGTGGATCCAACCAGCCCCTTTACGGGAGGAGCCCTTCTGGGGGATCGGGTAAGAATGCAAACCCATGCCGTCGATCCAGAAGTGTTTATACGAAGCATGGGAACTCGTGGCAGTCTTGGCGGACTGTCCAGAACAACAAAAGAAGCCGTTCGGGTTCTGGATGCCGCAGGAAAAGATGTGATTATCATTGAAACCGTTGGAGTAGGGCAATCAGAATTGGATGTGATGAACATCGCCGATACCACAGCCGTAGTGCTAACCCCGGGTGCAGGGGATCAGGTACAGGCCTTTAAAGCGGGTATCATGGAAATTGCCGATCTGTTTGTTATAAATAAAGGCGATTTAGAAGGGGCAGACAAGCTGAAAGCCCAAGTGGAAGGAATGCTTGATGTTGTCAAACACGATGCACCATGGAGACCGCCTGTTATAAAAACAGTTTCTATCCGTTCAGAGGGAATTGATCAATTATGGGCGTCTTTTGCCCTTCATCAGAAATTTCTGAAGGAAACAGGAGAATGGGCCAGAAGGAGGAAATCCCATCTCCGCTCAGAAGTATTAGAAATCATCCACTACCGTCTGGAAAAATTAGTTAACGATCTATTAAAAACTGGACAATATGATCATCTTTTGACCAGGGTAAGCAATAGGGACGAGGACCCCTACTCCGCTGCCCAATATCTATTAAAAGAGATTTTCATTTCTAGAGAGGGAGGGAAAAATGAATAAAAAAAGAGCTGTACCTTCGCTGGTAAAGGACCCATATTTGGTAGAGAAAAGAAGGAATCAAATGATAAGGGCTGCCGTTCGGCTTTTTGCAGAAAAGGGATTTCACAAAACCACCACAAGGGAGATCGCTAAAGCCGCGGGATTTAGCATTGGCACCCTTTATGAATATATTGAAACGAAAGAAGATGTTTTATACCTGGTATGTGAAGCCATCCATAAGGAAGTGGAGGAGCGTTTGCGGGAAGCCATTAATTATTCCCACACGGGAGCGGAAACCTTAAAATCAGCCATCAAGGGATTAATCCAAGTTATGGATGAAATGCAGGATGATGTACTGTTAATCTATCAGGAAGCTAAATCTCTTCCAAACGAAACAATGGGATATGTTCTGGGAAGGGAAGAGGAGATTGCCAAACACTTTGAGGAGATCATACGTAAGGGAATTGAGGATGGAACCATTACCTTGGAGGAAAATCTGGTGAAACTGATGGCTGAAAACATCATGGTTCTTGCTGAGATGTGGACATTCCGCCGCTGGGCTTTAAGAAAGCATTACACTTTGGAGGAATTTACAGAAAGACAAACCTCCCTTTTATTAAAAGAACTGCAAGCTAAAATAGATTAGAACTCAACTCGCTGCTCGAGCAAAATCCTAGTTCCGCTTCCAGATAGAGAAAACAAATTAGAGAATATTATGGATGTTTAGTTCCAACCCTACAGATATGGATGGAGAGATTGAACGCATATATAAAGTGTCAATGGCGGTTAGCCGTCAGGCAAAAGTAGAAAGTTAGAGTAATGGAGAGGAGAAAGGAGGATATCAAATGGAAACAGAAAGTTATCGACCAAAGCATAATATACGGTTTGTCACCGCAGCTAGTCTCTTTGACGGACACGATGCTACCATTAACATCATGAGACGAATATTACAGGCATCGGGAGCAGAGGTGATTCATCTCGGCCATAATCGTTCTGCGGAGGAAGTGGTGACTGCAGCCATCCAGGAAGACGCCCAGGGCATTGCAGTCAGCTGCTATCAGGGGGGCCATGTAGAATATTTCAAGTATATATATGACCTTCTTCAGGAAAAGGGAGCGGGCCATATTAAAGTATTTGGCGGAGGCGGTGGAGTGATCATTCCGGCAGAAATCAAAGAGCTGGAGGAGTATGGAATATCCAAGATCTTCTCGCCGGAAGATGGTCGCCGCATGGGACTTCAGGGCATGATTAATCTCATGTTAAGAGAAACAGATTTCCCGACCATACGGCAGGTGGAAAAAGAAGTTGAAGGATTAAAGGAAAAAAATCACCTAGCTATCGCCAAATTGATTACCCTTGCGGAGTGGGACTCCGAACAGAAGGAGAAAAAATTTACTCACCTTTTTTCAAGACTCAAAGATATAAGCCGACGCTCTCCTGTGCTGGGGATTACCGGTACGGGGGGAGCGGGAAAAAGCTCACTAACCGATGAACTGGTAAGGCGGTTTTTATACCATTTTCCTGAAAAAACAGTAGCCATTCTCTCTGTAGACCCCTCCAAGCAAAAAACCGGAGGAGCTTTGTTAGGAGACCGAATCCGGATGAATTCCATCAACACGCCAAGGGTTTACATGAGAAGTCTGGCCACCAGACAATCCCGTACCGAATTAAGCAAGGCCATTCAAGAGGCCATAGATGTGGTAAAGGCAGCGGGGTACGACTTGATTATTGTGGAAACCAGTGGAATTGGTCAGGGAGATGCGGAAATCGTGAATGTGGTAGACCTCTCCATGTATGTCATGACAAGCGAATTTGGGGCAGCCACTCAATTGGAAAAAATAGATATGATCGATTTCGCCGATATCATCGTGATTAATAAGTTTGAAAGAAAGGGTTCCGAAGACGCACTAAGGGATGTTCGAAAGCAGTTGAAAAGAAGCCGCAATTGGTTTGACGTTCCGGATGAAGAACTTCCTGTATTTGGAACCATCGCCAGCCAATTTAATGACGCGGGAACCAATCGCCTTTTTGTTGCCCTTATGAAGAAAATTTCAGAGACGGTACAAGTTGATTGGCAGGTGGATGAATTTTCGCTTGGGGGACAATCAAGGAAATCCTATGTGATTCCCCCTGAGAAGACCCATTATTTAAGGGAGATTGTTCAGACAGTCAGGGACTATAAAAGATTTACTGATGAACAAGTGGCTCTTGCCCGCAAACTGTATCAGTTGAAAGGGGTTAGAGAAACCTTTTCCGTAAAGGAAGATGAGTTGTCTAAGGAGCTATTAAAGGCCATTGATCAGCAGATAGAGCATGTTGAAGGTCAGCTTCACCCAGAATGTAAACAAATCCTTAAGAATTGGAAAACATTGAAGGAATCCTACCAGCAGGATCAATTGGTAACAAAAGTAAGGGATAAAGAGATTGTGACACCGTTATATACCGAGTCATTGTCTGGACTAAAAATTCCCAAGGTGGCTATGCCTAAATTTGAGGATTGGGGAGAAATTCTCCGCTGGTCCATGACAGAAAACGTTCCTGGGAAGTTTCCCTTCACAGCCGGTGTATTTCCTTTTAAACGTCAGGAAGAGGACCCGAAACGTCAATTTGCCGGAGAAGGAACACCGGAGAGAACGAATCGAAGATTTCATTATTTATCAAAAAATGATACCGCCAAGAGGCTTTCCACAGCCTTTGACAGTGTCACCCTTTATGGAGAAGACCCCGATTATCGCCCTGACATTTACGGAAAAGTAGGGAACAGTGGGGTTAGCATCTGTACCCTGGATGATATGAAGAAATTATATGCCGGGTTTGATTTGTGCTCCCCCAATACCAGTGTATCCATGACCATCAATGGGCCAGCCCCCATTATTTTGGCCATGTACTTCAATACGGCCATTGATCAGCAGATCGAAAAGTTTATTCAGGAAAATGGCCGGGAGCCAAACGAAGAAGAGAGGAAGGAAATAGCTGATTGCACCCTCCAGCAGGTGCGGGGAACGGTTCAGGCCGATATTTTAAAGGAAGACCAGGGACAAAACACATGTATCTTCTCCACAGAATTTGCCTTAAAAATGATGGGGGATATTCAGCAGTATTTTATTGATAAAAAAGTTAGAAATTATTATTCTGTCAGCATCAGCGGATACCATATTGCTGAAGCGGGGGCCAATCCCATCACCCAACTGGCCTTTACCCTGGCCAACGGATTTACCTATGTGGAATACTACTTAAGCCGGGGAATGAAAATTGATGATTTCGCCCCCAATTTGTCATTCTTCTTTAGCAACGGCATGGACCCTGAATACACTGTCATTGGCCGGGTTGCCCGCCGCATTTGGTCCACCGTGATGAAATATAAATACAAGGGGAACGAGAGGAGCCAGAAATTAAAATACCATATACAAACCTCCGGACGCTCCCTGCATGCCCAAGAAATGGATTTTAATGATATCCGCACCACCTTGCAGGCTTTGCTGGCCATTTATGATAACTGTAACTCCCTTCATACCAATGCCTTTGATGAAGCGATTACCACTCCTACGGAGAATTCCGTACGCAGGGCCATGGCGATTCAGATGATTATTACCAAAGAATTGGGTTTGGCAAAAAATGAAAATCCAAACCAGGGATCATTTATCATTGAAGAATTGACCGACTTGGTTGAAGAAGCCGTACTGCGAGAATTTGAAAGGATCAGCGATCGCGGTGGAGTCTTGGGAGCTATGGAGACCCAGTATCAACGGAGTAAAATCCAGGAGGAATCCATGCTGTATGAAATGAAGAAGCACAGCGGAGAACTTCCCATCATTGGGGTGAATACCTTTATCAATCCCAATCAATCGGAAGAGCTGGAAATTGAACTGGCTAGAGCCACACAGGAAGAAAAGGAACAACAGATTAAGAACTTAAAAGAATTCCAGAACAGAAATAAAGATAAAGCTCCCGCCGCCTTGAAGAGATTGCAGGAGATAGCCAGAAAAGGAGATAATATATTTGCGGAACTGATGGAAACGGTGAAGGTAGCTAGCCTTGGCCAAATTACAAAGGCTTTGTATGAGGTTGGAGGACAATACCGCAGAAACATGTAGGATAACCAAAGGAGTTTCATCTTCATTGCAATTAGTCACTGATCTGTTTATGTTCTGATGCATTAGGCTAAACTGTAACTGCCTAATGCATCATTTTTAATGAACGCCCCGAATTCACCTTTACAATTTGACTTCTTCATTTTTTTGTATAAAATAAGCTAAGATAACTATAGATATAGAAGGGATGTGCCGGGTTTGAGTACGCTGCATCAAATGGATAAAGAACAGTTAGACAATATGTCCATCGTGGAAATAGCATATCAATTATTAAAAGAAAAAAATGAACCTGTTCATTTTCAAGAGCTATTGAAAGAAATTGGCAAAATTAAAGGATTTTCAGAAGAAAGACTGCAGCAAGTGATTGCCCAAATTTATACTGAAATTAATATAGACGGTCGGTTCATCTCCTTAGGAGAAGGGAAATGGGGATTGAAGGCCTGGTATCCTGTTGAACAATTTGATGAACCTGTTTATACCCCAAGCAAAAAAGCCAAGAAAGCAAAAATGAAGGCAGACTATGAAGATGAACTGGATGATCTTATGGAAGATGAATTTGACGTATACGAAGATGAGGAATCATTGGATGACTTGGATGAAGAGGATTTAGATGAAGATGACTTGGATGATTCTGATGATCTGGATACAGATTTAGTGGATGATGAACTGGATGTAGACTTGGATGAAGATCTTGTGGAAGAAGATGAGTTTGGACTGGATGAAGATATCGAGGATGGTGAGGCCTCATTTGACGATGAATTTCCAGAAGATGATCTAAGGGATTTGGATGATGAAGGGGAAGAAGATTAAAACCAAAGAAAAGAGTGGACTTGTCCCCTTGACATCGTTATCGAATTAAGGGTAAAATTCTGTTTGGGCTTTAGATAAAGTGAAGATTGGAAAATAATAATAACAAAAGTGCCCCTGATGATTACAGGTGCTGCTTTTGTTTTTTTGTTTTTTCGACGCAATCAGGAATAGATATTCAGAGAGGGGTTAATCATGACAAAATATATTTTTATAACGGGTGGAGTTGTGTCCTCCCTTGGAAAAGGAATTACAGCAGCATCCCTTGGCAGATTGTTAAAGAATAGGGGACTTAAGGTTACGATACAGAAGTTTGATCCTTATATAAACGTTGACCCTGGAACTATGAGCCCTTACCAGCATGGTGAAGTATTTGTGACAGATGATGGGGCAGAAACAGATTTGGATTTGGGACACTATGAGCGTTTTATTGATATAAATCTCAATGCCAACAGCAATGTGACCACCGGCAAAATTTATTCATCTGTCATTACCAAAGAAAGAAGGGGAGACTATCTCGGAGCAACCGTTCAGGTGATTCCCCACATTACCAATGAAATCAAAGAACGGGTTTTCCGAGCGGGAAGAGATAACTCTCCCGATGTGGTTATTACCGAAATTGGCGGAACTGTAGGGGATATTGAAAGCCTGCCTTTTTTGGAAGCGATTCGTCAAATCAAGAGTGACGTTGGACGGCAAAATGTCATGTATATTCATGTCACCTTGATTCCCTACTTAAATGCAGCCGGAGAATTAAAGACAAAACCGACCCAGCACAGTGTGAAAGAACTTCGAAGTCTGGGTATTCAGCCCAATATGATTGTGTGCCGTACGGAACATCCTCTCTCCCAGGACATGAAGGACAAAATTGCTTTGTTCTGTGATATTGATCCCAACGCCGTGATTGAGGCCGTTGATGCAGATACCTTATATGATGTTCCTTTGATGCTGCAAACACAGGGACTGGACGATTATGTTTGCCGCTATCTTAATTTAGAATGTAATAAAGCAGATATGACAGAATGGACTCAGTTGGTGAACAAGATAAAGAATTTAAAGGAAGTTACCCGCATCGCCATCGTCGGTAAATATGTAGCTCTTCATGATGCCTATCTGTCAGTGGCTGAAGCCTTGTATCATGCCGGATTTGCCAATGACACCCAAATTGATATTAAATGGGTAAACGCTGAAGAGGTTTCACAGGATAATGTGGATGCTTTACTGGGTGATGTGGAAGGCATTTTAGTACCCGGCGGATTTGGGGACAGAGGAATAGAAGGGAAAATCACTACCATTCATTATGCGAGAACCCGTCGCATTCCTTTTCTCGGAATCTGTCTGGGCATGCAGATGGCCTGTGTGGAATTTGCCAGACATGAGCTTAACCTGATCCATGCTAACAGCTCGGAAATCAACCCGTCTACACCCTATCCGGTCATTGATCTCCTCCCAGAGCAGAAGGAAGTGGAAGATCTCGGCGGTACCATGAGACTGGGGCTGTATCCTTGTAAGGTGGAAAAGGACAGTCTCGCCTATGAAGCGTATCAGGATTCGTTAATCTATGAAAGACACCGCCATCGTTACGAATTTAACAATCAATACAGGGAAATAATGCTGGAAAAAGGATTTCGCTTCAGCGGAACCTCCCCTGACGGGAGATTGGTCGAAATCATTGAGATTCCTGATCATCCTTGGTTTTTGGCTACCCAATTTCATCCCGAATTTACCTCAAGACCTAACCGTCCACAGCCCCTTTTCCGCGAATTTGTGCGAGCCTCTTTGCAAATAAAGAAGAATTAACTCAACACCGGAGAAATCCGGTGTTTCTTTTTTCTCACATCTTGCCCGACAAGCGGACGTGTGAATCTATCTTCCACTTTTAAACTATATAAACGGAACTAAACGCCCATGCCTCTTCGGGCCACAAATTGATATGAAAATACCTTTTCATATCAATTTGTGACCCTGCGGGTCATGTATGTTTAGTTCCACATCTATAGATCCAAACTGGAAACGTGACGAATGTTTGAAATCTGTAGGAATTTTTTCCTAATCTTATAGACGAAAAGGGGGACAAAAAGGATTTCCACTGGGAATGGCGAATATTGCAAATAAATTTAAAAAATATGTTCATTTTTAACGAAGGGGGTTCATATGAAAAAAGGAGGCAGATTGTTAATCGTTGATGATCAGTTTGGTATTCGGGCCCTACTAGCAGAGGTGTTTGGTAAGGAAGGATATGAAACTTTTCAAGCATCCAATGGGAAACAAGCGTTGGAGATTGTACACGAGCATTCGCCCCACATAGTGATATTGGATATGAAAATTCCCGGAATGGATGGATTGGAAATATTAAAACGCATAAAGAAAACCAATCCCCACATAAAAGTAATTATGATGACAGCATACGGGGAATTGGAAATGGTAAGGGAAGCCACTGATTTGGGCGCAATTAGCCATTTTACCAAACCCTTTGATATTGATGAACTCAGGAAAACAGTGGAACAAATTATAGCGGAAGAGCATTCGGTTGAGTAAAGGAAATTGGGGGGAAAGGAATGGAAGAAGCGATGATACGTTTAAGGATGTCACAGGCAGATGCCCATTATGGAGGATATTTGGTGGATGGAGCCAAGGTGTTATCTTTGTTTGGAGATGTGGCAACAGAACTTTTGATTCGTCATGATGGGGATGAGGGTCTTTTTCTCACTTATGAACATGTTCATTTTACGGCGCCGGTTTTTGCAGGGGATTACATAGAAGCCAAGGGAAGAATCACGAAAGTGGGAATTACATCAAGAAGGATGGAGTTTGAGGCATATAAGGTGATTCAGGTCCATGGGATACCAGGAGAGTCTTCTGCAGCAGATGTGCTGGAACAGCCTGTTTTAGTCTGTAAAGCAGAAGGCATTTGTGTGGTTCCCAAAGACAAACAGAGGAAGAAAAAAATCATCGGGGGAGATGAATCCATTGGATAAGGTGATTATTACCGCTGCGGTGGTTGGAGCGGAAGTGATGAAAGAACATAATCCCCACGTTCCCTATACCCCTGATGAAATTGCAGATGAAGTGGCAAGGGCCCATCAAGCGGGGGCGTCCGTTGCCCATATTCATGCACGTCGATCTGATGGAACTCCTACCCAAGACCGGAAAATTTATCAGCAAATCATTGAAAAAATTAAGGAACGTTGTGATATAATTATCCAAGTATCAACTGGTGGAGCCGTGGGGATGTCTCCTGCAGAACGGATACAGCCGTTGGAACTACATCCAGAAATGGGCACCCTTACCACCGGTAGTGTCAATTTTGGAGAAGACATTTTTGCAAATTCCTTCAATGATCTGAAAATATTTGCCCAAAAATTTCAGGAATATCGAGTAAAACCTGAATGTGAAATATTCGAAGTGGGCATGATATCCAATGCTCTCAAGTTGGTCAAACTGGGATTACTTCATCCCCCCCTTCACTTTGACTTTGTCATGGGGGTCCCGGGAGGAATACCTGCCACCCCTAAGAATCTTCTGCATTTGGTGGAACAAATTCCTGAGGGCTCTACCTGGACCGTTGCAGGGATTGGCAGATGGCAGCTTCCCATGGCTGCACATGCCCTCCTTTGGGGAGGACATGTACGCGTTGGTTTTGAAGATAACTTATTTTATGAAAAAGGGATCCTGGCAACTAGCAATGCCCAATTGGTAGAGCGGGTGGTGAGACTGGCCAGGGAGATAGGACGTGATATTGCATCACCGGATGAAGCCAGAAAGATTCTTCATATCCAACAATCTTAAAACAATTAAAGGAGGAATTTTATCCATGCCCTTAGTTCCGATGACAGCCTTTTTGTCCAAGGCAAAAGAAGAGAAGTTTGCAGTCGGTCAATTTAATATGAACAATCTTGAATTTGCACAAGCCATTGTTCAAGCCGCTAAAGAAGAAAATTCCCCCCTTATTTTTGGTGTCAGTGAAGGGGCCTTAAAATATATGGGGATGGAATTTACAGTAGCGATGGCAAAGGCGGCGGCCGATTGGTCCGGATTGCCCATAGCTCTTCATTTGGATCATGGAAGCAGCTTTGAAGTGGCGATGAAATGTATTCGTGCTGGATTCACTTCCGTGATGTTTGACGGTTCCCACTATCCATTGGAAGAGAATATTCGGATCACAAAGAAAGTGGTGGAAGTTGCCCATGCCATGGGAGTATCTGTAGAAGGAGAGCTGGGAACCATTGGCGGAACGGAAGATGATATCTCCGTAGATGAATCCAAGGCTCATTTAGCCAACCCGGAAGAAGCAATCCGCTTCTGGAAAGAAACAGGAGTAGACTGCTTAGCCATTGCCGTGGGAACGGCCCATGGAATTTACAAGGGCGAGCCCAAGATCCATTATGATATTATTGATGAAGTGGCCAGACAGATTGATGTTCCCATTGTTCTCCATGGAGGCTCCGGAGTGCCTGATGAGTCCATCAAGAAGGCTATTTCCTATGGTGTGGGTAAAATTAATGTCAATACAGAAAACCAGGTGGCGATGACCAACACCATTCGCGATATCTTTGAAAAAGATAAGAAGGTCTATGATCCTCGCAAATACCTTGGTCCGGCCAGAGAAGCCATGAAAGAAGTGGTTCGAGGCAAAATTCGCCTGTTTGGAAGCAACAACAAAGCATAGGGAAGCATAGGCAACAAGGAGGAAAAAGTCATGAATTTCTTTATTGATACGGCCAATATGAATGAAATCAGGGAAGCCAATGAATGGGGCGTCATCACCGGCGTCACCACCAATCCCTCCCTTGTGGCAAAAGAAGGCCGCGATTTCATTGAAACATTAAATGAAATTATTGACATCATTGACGGTCCCATTAGTGCTGAAGTCATCAGCCTGGATGCCAAAGAAATGGTGGAGGAAGGAGAGAAACTGGCCCGCCTCTCCAAAAATATTGTTGTGAAAGTCCCGATGACTGCTGAAGGTCTGAAGGCTGTGAAGATTTTTACCAAGAAGAAAATCAAGACCAATGTAACCTTAGTCTTTTCTGCCACTCAAGCATTGCTTGCTGCCAGAGCAGGAGCAACCTATGTTTCTCCGTTCCTCGGCCGCTTGGATGATATCGGACATGACGGAATGCAGCTCATCTCAGATATTGCAGAGATATTTAACATCCACGAAATTGAAACAGAAATTATCGCCGCCAGCATTCGCCACCCTATACATGTTCTGGAAGCTGCACGACTAGGTGCGGATATTGCGACCGTCCCATTTAAAGTTCTTCAGCAGATGGTAAAGCATCCTCTCACGGATATTGGCATAGAAAAATTTTTGTCTGACTGGAAGAGCGCCAATCTCGATTTCAACCGGTCTGATTTCTAAACTTCTAAACAGAATCGCAATGCGATTTTTGTTCTTGCCCAAGCTATATGGACGGAACTAAACATCCATGACCCGAAGGGTCACAAATTGATATGAAAATGTTATTTTCATATCAAAGAATTTACTAAGGACGGCGTTAGTTCCGCATCTATAGAAAGGGAGAGGAATCATGGAAAATGCTGAAAAATTGTATATCAGAGGAGGCCATCCCTTAAGAGGAAAGGTGGAAATCAGCGGTGCAAAAAACAGTGCTGTGGCTCTGATACCGGCAACCATCCTTGCCAATTCCGCAACTGTCCTTGACAATCTTCCAGCCATCCGAGATGTGGTGATGTATAAAGAGCTTTTGGAAGAACTGGGCTGTAATGTGTTCCTTAAGGGAGATCAAATGACCATTCACCCTGAAAACATCTCCCCGGTGCCGATGCCTAATGGGAAAATCAAAAGCTTAAGAGCATCCTACTATCTGATGGGTGCATTATTAAGCCGGTTTGGTGAAGCAGTGATTGGCCTTCCGGGGGGATGCAATTTGGGTCCCAGGCCCATCGACCAGCATATCAAGGGATTTGAAGCATTGGGGGCCCGCGTGGAGAACAAATATGGTGCTGTTTATATAAAGGCGGAAGAACTTGTCGGAGCCAAAATTTATCTGGATGTAGTCAGTGTTGGAGCAACCATCAATATTATGTTGGCAGCCGTCCGGGCCAAGGGACAAACCATCATTGAAAATGCGGCAAAGGAGCCAGAAATTGTAGATGTTGCAACGTTGTTAAATGCCATGGGAGCGCAAATCAAAGGAGCGGGAACCGATATGATCAAGATTACGGGAGTTTCCGAACTTCACGGGTGTACCCATTCCATTATCCCGGACCGAATAGAAGCTGGCACCTATATGATCGCTGCTGCGGCTACCCATGGAGATGTACTGGTGGATAATGTGATCCCAAAGCATCTTGAACCAGTGACCGCCAAGCTGAAAGAAATGGGCGTTCAAGTGGAAGAAGAGGATGATGCTTTATATATATCAGGTGGTCAGCAATACAAATCCGTTGATTTAAAAACCCTTCCTTATCCCGGGTTTCCTACGGATCTGCAGCAACCCTTCACAACCTTGTTAACCAAAGCGAATGGGACGAGCATCGTAACGGATAATATTTATCAGTCCCGTTTTAAACATGTAGATGAACTTCGCAGAATGGGGGCAAATATTAAGGTGGAAGGTCGTTCTGCGGTCATTGACGGTAGATTTCCTCTTCATGGAACCAAGGTTAAAGCCAGTGATCTAAGGGCAGGTGCCGCTTTGGTCATTGCCGGTTTAATGACCGATGGAGTAACCGAGATCAGCGGGGTGGAACATATTGATCGAGGTTACGAGAAGTTGGAAGAGAAATTGAAGGCACTAGGGGCTAAAACTTGGAGAGCCTCCACCGAATCTCATAAATACCCATCCCATCATCATCCGTATGAAAGGGAGTGAACATTTCGTGTGGATTATTCCCCTGTTGGCAACGATCATCAGTCTGTTCTTTGCCTTAGTACTGACTCAAAAGTATAGAGAAACCAGGAAAGTGCACAATCTGCTATATGCCATCTCCCTATACATGTTTACGATCGCAGCCTTCGGGGAGTTTTATTCTACTGCTTTTGGATGGACCATTTGGATGTACAAGATCTATTATTTTCCAGCCATCACATTAGTCCCCGTGATGGCCGGAGGAACCATTTATATTATGGCGAATCGTTGGGTTAATTATGTGTACCTTGGGTATGTGGGAATCCTTTCCCTTTTATTGCTGATTCAACTGATTCCAGCCGAAGTGAATACCAACCTTCTATTTAGCGCCGATTATGCCGTTGGCGGAGAGGGAATGCCTGACGAGGTGAGAAGATACAGCTTTTGGCTTTCTGGAGTAGGCGGAATCCTTTTATTGGTAGGCTCCCTTTACTCTTGGTGGAGAAATCGACATAAAGGATTCCTTTATATTGCTGCCGGTGCATTGATTATGAGTTTTGGTGGACGATTGGCAAAAATGGGATTAACCGCATTTTTACCCCTTAGTGAACTACTGGGAATCATTGTTCTCTTCTATGGTGTAATTCTTTTGGATATGTATAGAAGTGAAGGAGACCCTGAGAAGAAAAGCATGTTCTCCGGAATTTCCTTTTCAAAAAATCTGATTCCGAAGGGCCTTGTTCCCCGACAGGGCGAAAAATCAAAAGATCATAACCCAAAAGACGAAAAACCAAAAGAGGGATAGATGAACAGGAAATAATCGGTATTCATAAAGAAAGGAAGGGTCAAACATGGAGAGAAGCCTGACATTGGAGCTGGTAAGAGTAACTGAAGCAGCTGCCCTGGCCTCAGCAAGATGGATGGGAAAAGGAAAGAAAAATGAAGCAGACCATGCAGCGACGAGTGCCATGAGAGCAGTGTTTGATACAGTGCCTATGAGCGGGACCGTTGTGATTGGAGAAGGGGAAATGGATGAAGCTCCGATGCTATATATCGGTGAAAAGCTGGGTGGCGGAGGAGTTTTGGTAGATGTAGCCGTGGATCCTTTGGAAGGAACCAATATTGTGGCCAAGGGATTATGGAATGCCCTTTCCGTTGTTGCCGTGGCAGACCAGGGAAATTTACTCCATGCCCCCGATATGTATATGGACAAGATTGCTGTAGGTCCCGAAGGGGTTGGAGTGGTAGACATTGATGCTCCAGTGAAGGATAATCTGTACAATTTGGCGAAAGCTCTGAATAAAGACGTGACCGACTTAACCGCCGTCATTTTAGATAGGCCAAGACATGCGAAGATTATCCATGAAATAAGGGAAGCCGGAGCAAGAATCAAACTGATCTCTGACGGTGATGTGGCAGCAGCCATTAATACCGCTTTTACTGATACGGGTGTAGATATCTTGTTTGGCATTGGCGGCGCACCCGAAGGAGTTTTGGCTGCCGTCGCCCTCAAGTGTTTAGGAGGAGAAATTCAAGGCCGTTTACTTCCCCAAAACAATGAGGAATATGAACGGTGTAAAAAAATGGGGTTGGCAGATCCCAAAATGGTACTCCGTATGGATGACTTGGTAAAAGGGGATGACGCCATTTTTTCAGCCACTGGTGTAACAGATGGGGAACTGTTACAGGGAGTTCGATTTCACGGATTGGAAGCAACCACCCATTCCGTAGTGATGAGGGCGAGAACCGGAACCGTACGCTTTATTGAAGGGAAGCATAAATTATCCAGAAAGCCCCATTTGGTTATGGAATAACGAAGGAATGGAATAAGGTGGAAAAAACCTGGTTATACTGATGAAAAATTTAATTAGAAAAGCGTGGTGGATCTATGGATCTAGAAATTGCAAAACTGGAAGATATGAAACTGACTGATCTTTATAAATTAGCCAAAGAATATCAAATTCCCTATTACGGTACATTAAAAAAGAAGGAGCTCATATTTGCTATCCTAAGAGCAAAAGCAGAGAAAGAAGGATTTATGTTTATGGAAGGAGTATTGGAAATCCTTCCGGAAGGATACGGGTTCTTAAGACCCATTAATTACCTTCCCAGTTCGGAGGATATTTATATCTCTGCGTCCCAGATTCGAAGGTTTGACTTAAGAACAGGTGACAAAGTATCGGGAAAAGTAAGGCCCCCAAAAGACAATGAGAGGTACTTCGGCTTGCTCCAAGTTCTTGCCGTAAATGGCCAGAATCCGGAATTATCAGCAGAAAGACTCCACTTTCCTGCCTTAACTCCTTTACATCCTCAGAAAAAATTAAACCTGGAAACAACACCCGACAATTTTTCCACCAGAATTATGGATTTAATTTCTCCAGTAGGCTTAGGTCAAAGAGGATTAATCGTCGCTCCGCCAAAAGCGGGAAAAACCTTGTTGCTTAAAGAGATTGCCAACAGTATCAGCACCAATTATCCAAATATTGAACTCTTTGTATTACTGATAGATGAAAGACCAGAAGAAGTGACTGACATGCAGAGATCGGTAAATGGAGAAGTTGTCAGCTCAACCTTTGATGAGCTTCCTGAAAATCATATTAAAGTGGCGGAACTAGTTCTTGAAAGGGCGCAAAGGCTTGTTGAACATAAAAAGGACGTAGTGATCCTATTAGATAGTATCACTCGCCTCGCCCGCGCCTACAACTTGGTTATCCCCCCCAGTGGAAGGACATTATCAGGGGGAATTGACCCAGCGGCCTTTCATAGACCCAAACGATTCTTTGGAGCGGCCCGCAATATTGAGGAAGGGGGCAGCTTAACGATTTTAGCAACTGCTCTTATAGAAACAGGATCCAGAATGGATGATGTCATTTATGAAGAATTTAAAGGAACAGGAAATATGGAACTTCATTTGGACCGAAAGCTGGCAGAAAGGAGAATTTTCCCGGCCATTGATATTCGCCGCTCCGGTACACGAAGAGAAGAACTGTTGCTAACGAAGGATGAATTGGACAAATTATGGGTCTTGCGAAAAAACATGACGGAAGGGGCAGATTTTGTAGAACAATTTATCCGGAAGCTAAAAGAGACAAAAACAAATGCAGAATTCTTTCAGCTGTTTGAACCCAAAGGAGAACCAAAGGGAATTCCAAAGCCGGTCAAAACGACCGCATCTTAAGTTCCTGGAAAACGGTCTAATTACTCCCGTTGCCTCATATGATATAAAGAGGATGATCCACTAAACTATATGGGGTGAATGGGAATGAAATCTGTTCAACGCTTCGTCATTTCCTCAGCTGTCATCGCTGGGATCGGATTATCTGCCAATTCCCTTCAGGGGAAAGCAGAAGCCAGGCCGGCGGATACACCTCAATATCAAAAGGCTATTGCTCGAGAAGCCGTATTTCGATATTTTAATCCCTTCATGGATCTCAAGCAAAAAATAACCAAACCTAAAGAAGTCCAATTAACATATAAGGTAAAGCCAGGGGACAACCTGACTTTTATTGCTAAGAGATATCGTGTGCCTGTGGAAAAAATCATTGAAATGAATCAACTGGAGAATCCCAACCTGATCAGAGTGGGACAATCATTAAAAATCCCCGTCAACAGTGAAGTTTATACGGTCCAAAGGGAGGATACCCTCTATTCCATAGCAGAATCCAGAGGCGTAGAAGTAGAGGAATTGATTGAAAATAATCCGGAACTGAAGATAGTGGCAAATCGCCTTTATTACGGACAGGAATTGGTCATCCCCAGAAACAAACCGGAACCCATCAGACAGCCCTATTCTTCCCGGAAAATAGGGGTGACCATTGCCAGTCGCAGTAGAGAAGGAGCCGCACGAAATCAACTGCCCTCCTTTTCCTGGCCTATTACGGGAACCATTACTAGCGGTTTTGGCATACGCTGGGGCAGGCTTCATACGGGTTTAGATATCTGGAATCAGAATGAAGACAAAACCATCGTCAAGGCTGCTAGAAGTGGAACCGTAGTTCAGTCGTCATTTAACCGGGGCGGATATGGGAATCTGATTATCATTGACCATGGCGGTGGGATAGAAACCTATTATGCCCACATGGGAAAATTGTTAGTAAAAGAGGGGGATTATGTCAATGTGGGGCAAAGTCTCGGGTATGTTGGAAATACAGGAGATACAACCGGATACCATCTTCATTTTGAAATTCGGGTCAATCAAGCTCCCATAAACCCATTGCCATATCTCCCTTGACTTGGTGAACTCTCCACTTTACACTACCATCCGGATGAGATACAATGTGGCAAGCAAAGTTTCCTATATGAGGAGAAGTGAAAATGTATTTAGTATATGCAGATGAAAAGGGCCAAGTCTTTGATCATCCCGAATGGTTTGGAGTCGGTCGTGACGGGGACATGGTCATGGAAATGCTGGAAGAAGAACTGATTCCCCTTCCTAAGGGAGCCACCCTAGTCTCCTTACCCTGCACACGTCCTTTGGCCATGGACCCTGATACTGGGGAAATCGTTGCCCTAGAAGGAGGTTGGGCCGTTGGCGCACTCCTTCCCCAAGGGTATACCAGGCTGTTGCTTCCGGGGTACGTAAAAACGAACAAAGAGGAAAAGCTCCCTCTGTTTGGATATACTGCAGTGGTATGGAAGAAGGATGGTTTTTACGTGGCTGCCAGAAAAAGCGATAACCCGGATCAATGGAATCCCCTCAACTTTGACAGGGATGAGATAAAAAAACAGGTAAATCGTTTTCTGGAGGATCATCCGGAAAACCGAATCTATGCTCACCTGCAAAAATGTGCCCTTGAATATGAATGCCTGACAGCTTCCAATACATTCCTAAATCGATGGGAGGGGGCTCTTCCCGTCTCCTATTCCTGTAATGCCGGGTGCTTTGGATGTATTTCCGAACAGCCGGAAGACAGCGGATTTCCATCACCTCAGACAAGGATGAATTTTCGTCCAAACGTAGAAGAGCTGGTTGAAGTGATGTTAAACCATTTGAAAACTCCAGAAAGCATCATTAGTTTTGGACAAGGATGCGAAGGAGAACCTTCAACCCAGGCAGGATTAATTGTAGAGGCGATCAAACAGGTAAGGAAGAGGACAAGCCTTGGATATATCAACATAAATACCAACGCAGGTCTGACCAGTCAGATTAAATCCATCGTTGATGCCGGCTTAGATTTGATGCGGGTTAGTATCATCAGTGCCATTGACGAACATTATGAAGCCTACTATCGCCCCAGGGGATACCATCTAAAAAATGTCGGGGAGTCCCTTTCTTATGCAGCACAAAAAGGAGTCTATACCTCCATTAATTACTTGATGTTTCCAGGTGTCTTTGACCGTGAAGAGGAAATGGAAGCGATGATTCACTTTGTTCGTAAGCATAAAGTGAAATTGATCCAATTGCGCAATTTGAATATCGATCCAGAAAGCTATTTGGAAATGATTCCAAAACGTAAGGGAGAACTGTATGGGGTCAAGAGAGCGATCGAAATATACCAGGAGGAATTGCCCGATGTGATAATTGGATCCTACACCCATATTCCTTTCCTTACTTGAACTAGCCCTACCGTCGGCAATCCCTGTGGAGCATTGTACAACCCATGTCAAGCGTCAGTGAAAATGTCATATTAAAACGTCAGTGATTCTGTCACTTTTTTAGATGTTCTTCATCCCTTGAGGGATGCTAGCTTGTATCGCTCATTTCATCAAGGGTAAAGGCAAAGCCCTCGCTGTCGCTCGCCCTTGATTTCATTCACGATACAAGCTATTAGGGCCATTAAGGGATGAAGGATGACCTATCTGTTGTAACAG
>NZ_JAKIHL010000019.1 GCF_021608135.1 Microaerobacter geothermalis | reverse complement strand
CGTTTGCCTCCAGCTTCCTCCAGATTCCGCCTCGCGGCGGACACCCTTGCTCTTGGCTAACGGTAGGCGCTCGCCAGCCCCCGTTCGGGACTTTCACCCTATAGATGATCGCCCATGCTGGGCGCACTAAAAAACTGGCGCGGCAAAGATACTGCCGCGCCAACGCATTTAAACTGTCCATTGATTATTGATCCTTCGTCACAATGAAAACAGATTTTGATGCACCTTCCCAATCGACTCTAGCACCCAAAGCTTCGCTGACAAACCGTAATGGCACCATTGTTCTATTATTGATAATCTCAGGTTTCTGTCTAAGAATAATGGGCTTTCCGTTAATACGGGCCAAAGCATTACCTATTTGCAACACGATGATGGCATCCCCTTTAACAGCAGTCACAGTCCGGTTAGCACCATCCCATGTAATATCCGCTCCTAATGTTTCAAAAATACCCCGTAACGGAACCAGAGTTGACCCATTGACGATAACAGGCTGTTGATCGTAAAATTGTTCGATATTATCAATAAACACGGATACGGGGTAGTTTATCTTGCTTCTCTCAAATTGATTGGGAATTGCTTTGGGTTGAAACGGATTGCGGAAATCATACCAATACATCGGAGAGTAGGTCATCTGCTTCGTTTCGGTATCGAAAGCATAAATACGGATATATCCTTTTTCTTTCGGTATGAAAGGTCTATAAATCCTGTTCCCTTCAATTTTGGTTCCGTATTGTATCGTGGTTTTTCCTTGCACAATATCGGACTGGCCATAAACAAAAGGAACCGAGGAAGAATTTTGCTCACTAAAGATTAAGAAGTAATTGATTCTATCCTTCGTTGACGGGTTCTCCCTTGCTGGCGTAAATGAGAAGGTATAGACCGGTTCCTTTCCGTAACCGCCATCAACATAACGAATAAGAAATGATGTGAGCTCAGGTTGGTAAAGCGGTTGTAAATTGACTTGAATACCTGATAATTTGGCCCAGTACTCACGTAATCCGGGCACATTTTCTGCCGGTGGAATAAGGGTATTCTCAATTTGAAACAGGGTATTCTCTTTTATTCCGGTTTTCCCTTCCGGTGCTCCAAATAGGATCGCATAATCATCTGCCATAATTTCTTCCGGTTGCCAGAAATGGTCATATTCCAGTTTGCTGTTTTCCCATCTAATTGGAAACCCATTCAATTTTCTGATTTTCGCCCATTCCGTTGAGGGATCAACCGGTAATTTATTTTCCTTTTTAATAAGCCAATAGTATGTAAAAAGATGGCCATATTCATGATTTAATGCAAAAGACAATTCTTCAACACTGGTCAACCGATCCGCTTGAAATAATGTTATGGTTTGCCCTGATTTGAATTCCATTTTCCCATACCGATCAATTGTCCAGCTTAATGTAACATTGCCCGCTTCACCTATGGGTTCCTCTGGCGAAAGTTTTACAGTGGAAAGGACAGATAGTTCTGATGAGTGGGGATTTTTGATAAATACTTCGTATAACTGCTTTAATTTCTGTCGATCCCATTTCGTTGAGTAGCTGTCAAAATTGATTCCTTCCGGCGAAGTATATCTGGCAAATAGAGTATTTGACAGAGATGCAGATGAGGCGGCATATAAATGAGCGGAATTTAAGCTTAATAAAATTAGAAGCATTAGCATTGCCGCAATTATTTTCTTGCTGCGAGTAATCAAAAAAACACCCCCTTAAAAAAATTCGATCTTTACTTCATGTTTCTGTCTGCTGATGATACTTTGTTCAAAAATTTATATAAATAACATAATAGAAACTTGCGGTCCATAGCCAGGAGAGGGTATGCTCTCTCAGTCCCGGTCCTAAGACAAGACCATCAAGGTATTCCCAAACTGATTACAAAGGAAGTGTTCTGCTTATTTGTCAGGAATCTGAATTTTACAATGATATTGTAACAAATATCTATTGTGAATTTCTGGACAAAGAAACTTGTTTAACCTATATGCGCCAGAATTCTCCCACCTTTAAGTGAGGAATTTCTGGCGCTTCGGTCCTGTCTATCTGTTAACAAGCTCTCGATTTACGAGATGCTCCGGTGTCTGATTGGATAAAGCTTGAAGAAGATTGGTTGCAGCAACTTCTGCCATTCGGGTTCTAGTCTTGATGCTCGCGCTTCCGATATGCGGCAGCATCACAACATTAGGCAGTTTTAGAAGCGGATGATCCGGCTTTATCGGCTCTTCTTCAAATACATCCAACCCTGCAGCCCAAATCGTTCCGTTTTTCAGCGCTTCATACAGTGCCTGCTCATTGACAATTCCGCCCCGTGCGGTGTTAATCAGAACCGCCGTTTTCTTCATCAAGGAAAGCTCTTTTTCACCGATTAAATTGCGGGTTTCAGGAGTATAGGGTGTCATCACACAGACAAAGTCTGATTCTTTCAAAAGAGTTTGCAAATCTGCATATTCTAAATCAAACGTCTGCTCGGCTTCCAGCTTGCGGTTCCGGTTATGGTAAAGAACCTTCATATCAAAACCCTTTGCCCTTTTGGCTACAGCTTCCCCTATTCTCCCCATCCCAATAATCCCCAAAGTTGCACCATATACATCTTGTCCCGTAAGCAACATTGGAGACCATGTTTTCCATTTTCCGCTCCGTAAATAGTCAGTTGATTCTACTATTCTGCGGGCAGTCGCCATTAATAGAGCAAAAGTAAGATCTGCAGTCGTTTCCGTTAATACTCCCGGTGTATTGGTAACCATAATCCCCCGTCTTGTTGCGGCATCAACATCAATATTGTTATACCCAACAGCCATATTGCTAATTACTTTCAGGTTTTTTGCCCTACTGATTAGAGATTCGTCTATCGATTCGGTGAGGAGACAGAATAATCCGTCTGCCTCAATAATCTCCTCCTCCAATACTTGCCTCGGAACAGGAACATCTTCTTCTCCCCACATCCTTACTTCACAAAGCTGGCCGATTTTTTCTACCACTTCTTTTGGTATTCGCCTGGTAATGTAAACTTTTGGCTTCAAAGTGACGTACCACCTTTCCATGGTTTCGCTACTCGTTCCATGATTCCAGTCTTATTTTACCATAAAGCTATCATATATTAAGATACTACTCCAAAATTCTCCGCAATTCCTGCCCTGATTCGGGGCTTGATCCACCGGCATCGTACCCGAATCTAGTATATCAGTCAAAGTTGGTGATAATACGCCTGATTTGATCCATACTAAGAAATATCAAAAAGGAGTTGTTGATCCATTGAGTGTGGTTGTGAAGCCTCTCCAGCGAGTAAACGGCAGAAATATCATTCATTTACAAGGGCTTGATACAAAGGTTATTGCTGACTTAACCAGTGATGATGTTATCACAAATGAAGATGATTCTTTATTACACCAAGCTAGTAATTGGTCAGTTACAATCTCTCCTGAGGAAACATATCATGCTGGACCAATCATTTCCTTTCCCAGGTTATATCTTACATTTATTGGTGAAAAAGAAACCTTAGAAAAGGTAATTGGTAAATTGGATTCCCGCACATTGCCCCTAATGACCAAGCTGTTTCATATTCCATGGATTCAACACTTGTTTTGAACTTCCCTTCTTTTACCTCAACCTCTTTTTTACATGCGACAGGACAAGCATGACAAGTTGGGTCTGAAACCAAAAGCTCCTTTCGATATGCTTCACCACTTATCTCATCAGCAAGCTCATAATGTGATTGCTTTGCATTATATGCCGGAAGTCCTCCAACCTCGTTTAGTACATTCATTAGAACATTCGTACCATAAACCGATAGTCCACCTTTTTTGGGTGCTGTAATAACGCCTTCCATAATCATTTTCAAAGCAGTTTGTCTTGCCTTTTTATGCTCTTCCCCTTGCTCTGGTTTTAGAGCATTTTTGGTTGAACCTCTAATTACAATAGCCTTTAGATTTTTGCTCCCAGCAACAGCTCCTGTTCCTCCTCGACCGGCTGCCCTATCATCCTCGTTTAGAATAGCGGAAAACTTAACAAGATTTTCCCCGGCCTGTCCAATTGCTATTACACTTAGATCCTTTTCACCGTAACGTTCTCTCATGATTTGGACTACTTCATGAATACCCTTGCCCCAGATATCGCTAGCCTCGCGAATTTCCACTTGACCATTTTCAACAAATAAGTAAATTGGCCGGTCAGCCTTCCCTTTGATTACGAAGCCATCAAATCCAGCCCAACGGATTCTAGATGCAGCCCATCCGCCCATATGTGAATTTGTTATTGTTCCAGTTAAGGGGGATTTTGTAACAACAGCAAGTCTATTTCCCATTGTTACCTGTGTTCCTGTAATCGGCCCAGTCATGATTGCCAACATATTTTCTGCATCTAATGGATTAACCTTAGGACCGTTGTCAAAGACGTATTTATTGCCTATACCCCTTGCACCGATGTATTTTTCTTTAATATCTTCTCCAATTTCCTTATACTCAATTTTCTCTTCAGATAAATCAATCCATGCAACCTTATCCTGATAACCAGGAAGCTTCAACTTAATTCCTCCAATCATTTTTCTAATAGAAAATGCTTTTTTGTACACTTTTCAGGAATTATTCATATTTTGGTTTAAACTATAAAATAAATACATTTTATTTACTCTACTTTCGAAGCTTAGTTTTGCAAACAAACCCTTAATGTAGTTGGGCAAACCGGACATCCATTCTTGTACTTGACTCATCATGACAGACTGTTTCCGTTTCGGTTGAATATCGATCTGATTCTATTCAACCTACAATTATTGAAAAGTGAGGTAATATCATGTCAAAAACAGCATTGATTACCGGAGCATCAAAATGAAATTGCCGAGAAATCCAATCTTTCACGCCCGGCTATTTCTCACCACTTAAAGGTACTGCGCGACGTCAGTTTGGTAAGTATAGAACAAAAAGGGACGCAGCGCTACTACTCCCTCGCTTTAAAAGAGGCTGTTTATATACTCAAGGAATTGGTCCGTACAGTAGAAACGACTTGTAAGCTTGGGGATTCCGACTGATATACGTTCTATGGTTTGGAATTATGGGAATGCCTATGCCTGATGAACTGGTTGTTATTATGGTGTGTGTAAAGTGTGTATATCTTGCTCGCAGATTTGCATTCGAGTAAATCTGTAGGAGTTACGATTCGTTCAATGGTTCCGTTGTTGATACAAACAATCCGATCCGCCAATGCTATGGCATCATTCTGATCGTGAGTAACAAAGATAGATGTGATGCCGGTCTCTTTTAAAATCTTCCGCAAGTCATCCCTGATTCTGACCTGAAGGTCAGCATCCAGATTGCTAAAGGGCTCATCAAACAGGAGCAAGGAAGGAGAAGGAGCAAGGGATCTGGCAAGAGCAACACGTTGCTGCTGACCACCGCTTAATTCGTGAGGGTAACGGTCTTTATACTCCTCCAGGTTGGTTAACGACAGCATTTCATCAAGACGCTGCTGCCTTTGTTTCCGGCTCCATTTCCTTAATCCGAATTTAATATTTTTGGCTACAGTCATATGAGGAAAAAGAGCATAATCTTGAAATACCATGCCAATACCTCTTTTTTCAGGCGGAGTGTAATGACGGTCGTCAATAAATACCCTTCCATTAACGACAATAGAGCCGGCGTCAGGGATTTCCAGTCCAGCTAGCAATCTCAGAATGGTACTCTTCCCGCTCCCGCTTTCACCAAGAATGCAAACAATTTCTCCCTTCGTCATATCTAATGTGAAATTTTTAATCGTCGTTTCTTTTGTGTTTTTATATTGGAATTGTAAGTTTTTAATTTGAACAAACATCAATCATGCTCCTTATCTAAAATTTTGTGAAAGGAAAAGATGCACGCACCACTTATCAAAATAATCAGCATTGATGCCAATGCAGCCTCGTTAACCATTTCATCATTGGCGTATTGAAATGCTTTCGTTGCTAATGTCGAAAAGTTAAAAGGTTGCAAAATCAAGGTCAGCGGAAGTTCCTTTAAAATATCAACAAAAACTAAAATAAATCCGCTAAAGATTGCTCCTTTCATCATAGGAAGATCAACCTTGAAAAAGGTTTCTGTAATAGGCACACCTAAAGTTCTTGAGGCCTCCGTAAAACGGTTGCCTATTTTCTCAAACCCTGCTTCGACGGAGTTATAACCTAACGCCAAAAAACGAATAATGTAAGCAGAAACAAGCATAAGCAGACTTGTGCTCAAAACGAAGACAGGGGTCAGATTAAAAGAAGCAGATATTGAGAAAATAATACGATCAATCGTTAAAAAAAGAGTGATTATGGCAATCGCAATGACAGCACCGGGGATAGAGTAACCAAGCACAGTGATTTTGGAGAACAGCTTTGCAATGAATCCCCCCTGCAGTCTGGTATAATTGGCAACTATCAATGCAATCAAGACAATCACAGAGGCAGCTGTCGTTGATACAAAAATCGAGTTCATAATTAAAGTGGTGAACTCTGGGCTAATGATCTTTTCAAACGTCATAAACATCCAAAACGTTAATTGTATAAAGGGAATCAGGAATGCAATACTGAAAATGCCGAAGCAATAAGCAAAAACCAGCCAGGCAGCAACACCTTTTACCGGTTGAGGTTGGATAGGCCTGATCTTTGATGTGGAGTAACTGTATCGCTTACGCCCACGCAGAATCTTTTCCAGGACCAAAATGATCATAACGATGGACATCAACGTACCAGCGAGCTTAAATGCGGAATCAAGATCTCCCATCCCAAACCAGGTCTGAAAAATAGCAGTACTTAATGTCTGAATCCCGTAATATTTTACAACACCATAATCGTTTAAAACTTCCAATATCACCAAGCTTGCGCCAGCAACAATGGCTGCCCTTGAAATAGGCAATACAACCCGGAAGAAAATTCCGAGGGGACTACCTCCCAGTAAACGAGCGTTCTCCAAAAACGATGCAGATTGATTGGACAAAAAGCTTTTCGTTATCGAATACACATATGGGAAGAGGAATATGGTAAATATAAATACTGTTCCTTGCATGGTCATGATATCGAAATATTTCTGATCCAACTGTATGTCAAACGAGTTTCGCAATGTAGACTGGATAATACCTGTATAGCTTAACATGCCTTGGTAAGTATAAGCACCGATATACGGGGGGATGGCTAGAGGCAGAATTAAACCCCATTTCAGGAAATTACGTAAAGGGAACTTGTAAACCGAGATAACCCATGCCAGACTGGTTCCAATCACAGAAGCCGCAATTCCTGTAAAGAGGATTAGAACAAGGGTATTATAAACGTAGTCCTTTAACAAGTAATCTTTAATGTGCTGCCAATTCTCATTCGGTTCAGAGAATACCTGCAAACCTATCATTAAATTAGGCAGCAGAATGATTAATATAATTAGAAAACTAAGAATAGCCCATATATTGAGCTGTAATTTTAATTGTTGTATCAGCCTCATCTTTCACACGACCTTAAATAATTTATCAACTTGTAATCCCGAATGAAAAGTAATGTAACCGTATCACCTTCCAGTGATACGGTAAGTCACTTTCTTAAAGAGGCCCTTGTTACTTCCAACCTACTTCATTAAATATTTTAATCGCCTGGGCATTGTTCACACCAAGTATGGTCAAATTAATATCCTGCGCTTTAAAGTCTCCCCACGACTTTAACAGATCGGAAGGAGGTACCGCTGGATTTACCGGATACTCATTATTACCTTCCGCAAATTGTCCCTGTGCCTGCACGCTGGATAAAAATTCAATGAACTTCACCGCGTTTTCTTTGTTTTTCGCATACCTTGTTACTCCGACACCGCTTATATTAATGTGGGTCCCATTGGTCTGCTGGTTCGGGAAGAAAACACCTACTTTTTCTGCGATCTTTACATCTTCGGGATTGGACGAATTTAATAATCTGGCATAATAATAGGTATTGACGATAGCAATATCTCCTTCGCCAGCCACGAGGGCCTTGATCTGGTCAGTATCGCCACCTTTAGGATTCCTTGCCATATTGGCAACGATTCCTTTCGCCCATTCTTTCGCTTTTTCCTCACCGTTTAACTCGATGAATGAAGCCAGCAACGATTGGTTGTAAATATTACTGGAAGAACGGACCAGGATCCTCCCCTTCCATTTCGGATCAGTCAAATTCTCATAAGTGGACAGCTCGGAAGGGCTCACACGGTCTTTGGCATAGGCGATAACACGTGCTCTTTTGGTTAAGCCAAACCACTGATTATCCACATCACGCAATTGTTCTGGTATATTTTCAGCCAATGTTTTGCTCTCTACAGCTTGCAATAATCCTCTTTCTTTCAGACGATACAAATTACCTGCATCCGCCGTCATAAATACGTCAGCTTCAGTGTTTGCTCCTTCACGGTCAAGGCGCTCCATCAACTCATCGCCTTTTCCTTGAACTACATTAACTTTGATACCAGTTTGCTCTGTAAAAATTTTATAAAGTTCCGCATCGGTATCGTAGTGTCTGCTAGTATACAGATTAACTACACCTTTATCTTCCGCTTGTTCATTGTTGCTAGTAGATTTGTTAGCTTGAGAAGACGATTCAGTGGTTTGCACACCTTCTGTGCCGGAGCATCCCGCCAAAACCAACAATGCTACTAAAAAGATGGCTCCCAAGAAGAGAAATTGTTTTTTCATGATATGTATCCCCCTTACGTTACAATAAGAGATTGTTCTCAACTACTAATTATAATGATAATCATTATCATGTAAAGAAACTTTTTTGCTTTACAGCTAAGAGTGTTAGTGATTTGTCACTTTTACCCTTCATCTGCAGAAAAAAAGTTGGAAAACTTAGATTGATAAATTGTAGGACTAGGCGATTTTTCCAAATAAGGATCGATACTGTCAGATGAGGAATCACTTGTGTACGAATTTGGAAAAGGGTATAGTATTTGTATCATTGTAACAATGAAAAATTTTCTAAAGGTTAGGAGACGCTGATGTTAAAGCTATTCGTCATTCTCGGCAGCTTAAATATGTTTTTGTCTGTGGCATTAGGAGCTTTTGGAGCCCATGGCCTGAAAGGGAAAATTTCTCCCGATTTGCTGGCTATTTATCAAACAGGCGTTCAATATCAAATGATTCATGCGATTGCCCTGATCTTTATTGCCATTTTATCTGACAGATTGGGGGCCATATCACTCATGAATTGGTCAGGATGGTTGTTTCAAATCGGAATTCTTTTATTTTCAGGAAGTTTGTATGCTTTAAGTATAAGCGGGATTAAGGTCCTAGGAGCAATTACTCCCTTCGGGGGAGTAGCCTTTTTACTTGGCTGGATTTTGCTTGCGTTAGCAGCCATCAGAGGGTGAGTACTCCTACGATCCCATAAACTAACTTCTGTTAAAACAGCATATCCAGCATGGGGAAGTCGACCTTGAAGGTTCTCCGCTACTCACTAAAATTATCCATTTATAAACAAATGGAGGAGTGGGAGAAATGCGAGTGCAAAAAATGGGGTAACAGTTTGGTAATTTGGCTGCCGAAGCCTTATGAGAAGCGATTTCGATAAAATAAGGAAGCGAACTGAAATTTGAGGTAAGAGATGATACCCTAATAATTGGCAGTGAAAGAGGGTCAACACATTCTCACATAAACGTAACAAAAAACCCTTGATTATCAAGGGTTTCAATCTCTTATGTATGGTGACTCGGACTGGGTTCGAACCAGCGACCCCCACCCTGTCAAGATGGTGCTCTCCCGGCTGAGCTACCGAGTCACATCTATTAATAGAAATGGTGGGCCCTACAGGACTCGAACCTGTGACCAATCGGTTATGAGCCGACCGCTCTGACCAACTGAGCTAAAGGCCCACAGAACATACAAAACAGTGTTAAAAGTTGAAGAATTTCATATATGGCGGAGCTGACGGGATACGCTCACTTCGTTCCCGACTTCGACGCCCCCTACGCCTCTTACGAGGCTGGTTTCGAATCCCTTTGATTAAAGGGCTACGAAGAATTTCATATATGGCGGAGCTGACGGGATTCGAACCCGCGATCTCCTGCGTGACAGGCAGGCATGTTAGGCCAACTACACCACAGCTCCACTTTGGTTGCGGGGGCAGGATTTGAACCTGCGACCTTCGGGTTATGAGCCCGACGAGCTACCGGACTGCTCCACCCCGCGTCATTACATGCTGAAATAAATGTTTTTTTCAGCGACAAGACTAAATATACACCATTTCACGAAAGAAATCAACCCCCTAATCGCAAGTTTCTGATTCCAATTATTTTATTCGTCAAAAATTCACTCGTGAATGATACATAGCTTTTTTCTCATGATTATACCTCAATCGTTCTACGGCACAAGTTAAAATTAACTAGAGGCTAATCACCACTTATCTCCCACCTTAGAAGTAGAAGTCATAGTGGCGATTAGCCATCGGATTAATGAATACTTAGACTATCCTACGTTCTTGTTTTTTTCATCAACCATTTCTATCCGTTGCTTTCTCTGTTCCAATTCCTGTTCCTGTTCATCCCTAAGACGATGGGCTAAGCGACTGGATGCTGAGGCTGCAATACTGGCGACCAAATCATCTAAAAAAGTATGAACTCCTTTTCCACTCTTCGTATCGAGACGTTTAATAACTCCAATCTTTTGTTTATCAAGGTGACCGAACGTGGTTACCGCAATACTTCCATAGCCAAATACGGAACCCAGTGCTAACGTTTCATCACAGCCAAATAATCCCTCATCACTTTCTACTAAAGACTGAAGTGGTTCAGATAACATCCCCTTTTCAGCAAGGACATCCAATTCTACTCCAACAAGAATGGCATGCTGCAATTCTCTCTTTTCCAAAACCGCTTCAACACTTTCTACGCAGGATTCCATCTTTAGATCTACGTTGTATGGTGCCTGCATCAGATATACCACTTCGGCAATATCTTCAACGGTAACCCCTCTATCTTTTAAACGCTTTAAACAAGCTTCTTTTACTTCTTTGCTGTGAACTTGTCTCATCATGATTTGAGTCCCCCTCGCCATTTACGGTATACTAACATCATATCATATTTATCGTAAAATGTGTCTGAATGATAAACTTTCGGCAGTATGCAAATGGTATGAGATTTGCTAAAATTTAGCTAAGAATCGTATTGGAGGGATTGGTTTGAAATACGGAATTGTGATTTTCCCTAATAAGAACGTACAAGATACGGCCAACTCATATCGCAAAAGATATGACAGCCATTATGCATTAATTCCCCCTCATCTAACATTAATTGAGGCTTTTGAGGCGGATGACCCTCAAATAAAGGAATTAACCCCATCAATAAAAAAAATAACAGAAAATACAAAGCCATTTATACTTCAGTTTCATAAGGTCAGCACCTTTCACCCTACAAATCCAGTCATTTATTTTGCAATAAAAGAAGAGACTGAGATCATTAAGCTTCATCAATCTCTTAGAAACGAAATAAAAATTCCCATACCAACTTCATATCGTTTTATTCCTCATCTAACCATTGGTCAAGACATGTCAACCTCTGAACTTCTCGATGTATATGGCAGATTACGAATGAACAAATTCAACCTGGAAACTTATGTGGACAGAATTCATTTGGTCTATCAGTTAGAAAATGAGACCTGGAGTGTATATCAAACTTTTTTATTAGGAGAAGTGGAATGAGAACGACAGATCAATTAACATTTAAAATCGCCCAAAACAAAGAAGATTGGCAAGACGCCCTTAAGGTGAGGAAAAAGGTGTTTATCGAGGAACAAAACGTACCTGAAGAGATTGAAATTGATCAATACGAAGAAATTTCCACCCATTTTATTGTCTACAATGAACAGTTGCAGCCCGTTGCAACTGCCCGATTTAGATCCTATGATGAAACAACGGCTAAAATCGAAAGGGTTGCCGTACTTCCTGAATTAAGGGGAACTGGTTTGGGCAGAGAACTGATGTTATTCTTGGAGAAAGCGGCAAAAGAGGCTGGATACACAAAGGCAAAATTAAACGCTCAACTTCACGCAGAACCCTTCTATAAAAAATTGGGATACTCTCAAATTAGCGAACTGTTTTATGAAGCCAATATTCCCCATGTCACCATGGTAAAGGATCTATAGTTAAGCATTTTCCGCTAATTGTTTTAATTGATTGACAATCTCAATATTCACATATTTTAAACCGATGTCACCGTGGAAAATTTCACCATTTCTTTCTCCATGGAAATCTGAACCACCGGTCATTATCAACCCATATGTAGACGCTAATTTAGAATAGCGATTTACTGCGTCATCGCTATGATCGGGATGAAACACTTCTATACCCTTTAGACCATACTGAATCATCTCTTCAATTAACAAATCATCATCATATAAACCGGGATGGGCAACCACAGGAACACCCCTTGCCTCTTTGATCAAGTCAATGGCTTCAAAAGGGGATATCCTGGGAGGATTCACATATGCCCTTCCCTCTTTTCCCAAATATTGACGAAAGGCCTCTTCCATAGAAGATACAATTCCTTTTTCCATTAATACTTCCGCTATATGAGGCCGCCCGATATTTCCTTCGTTATCTTTTTTTCTAGCGTATACCTCATCCATTCCAATAGAAAGGCCCAACTCATTTAATTTCTTCACCATCATCTCGTTTCTTTTATCTCTGGTTTTCCTTAATTCTTTAAGCTTATTTAAAAAACACGGATCATCTTTGTCCACATAATACCCCAACACATGGATATCTTGTCCTTTGAAAATTGAACTGATTTCTATTCCCGGAACAACCACAATATCCATTTCTGTTCCCGCTTTCATCGCTTCGTCCAAACCGGCAACTGTGTCATGGTCAGTAATGGCAATTGCCTGTAATCCCTTCTTCTTTGCCCGAATAATATTATCTGAAGGAGAGCATTTTCCATCAGAAGCAGTCGTATGCGTGTGTAAATCAGCCCACATAAAAACACCCCCATCATAATCCCTTCGTTCATCTCTATAGATCGCAAAATGATAGCGAAAGTGAATTAGGTATAAAAGTTATAAACCATGCCTAGTAAAACATAAAGTGTAAATATGTAATCTGAATATGAAAAGGGAGGATTGATTTATTTTATGCAAATTGGCCGTTCTTTACTTGCCGGAAAGACAAAACCGTTTTCAGTGGTAGATCGCACATTATCAGAAAGAGGGTTTAAAAAAAATGGAGAGAGCATGTCTCCCACATATTCACTAAAAATCACCGATGTATCAACAAATATTACCTACCAATTGCGAATACCCACTAAGGTTATTTCCTCCAGCCTCTCCATTGAATCCTTAGAAAAGCAACCGGTAAAAATTGGTCAACCCAGTATAGAATCAAAGGGTCATGTAAAAAAGCGTATTTCTCATTTCCATATACCCCACTCTATTAGAGAAGCAGCAGAGCATAAAATTGCCGAAATCGCTACTTATTTAGACAATTGAAGCAAGAAGCAAACCACCATTGTGGTTATTTGATCTGTCAATCTTAATTGCCAAGAATATTGTAACCGGCATCAACATGAATAATTTCACCAGTAATTCCCCTGGATAGATGGCTAAACAAGAAAAGAGCGGTATCCCCAACTTCACTTTGATCAACCGTTCTGCGAAGGGGTGCTTTTTCCTCAATGACTTTTAGAATACTGTTAAAGTTGCGTACTCCCTTCGCCGCCAAGGTCCTTATCGGGCCGGCGGAAATAGCGTTGACACGAATATTGTGGGGCCCCAGATCATTTGCCAAATACTTGACGTTCATATCTAAGGCAGCCTTGGCCACTCCCATTACATTGTAATTGGGGACGACACGTTCTCCACCCAAATAGGTGAGTGTGACAATGCTGCCTCCCTCAGTCATGAGCGGCTTGGCTTCTCTGGCAACGGCAACCAGAGAATAGGCACTAATATCCTGTGCCAAGGCATAACCATCTCTGGAGGTTTGTAAAAATTCTCCCTCCAATTCTTCAGTCTTGGCAAAAGCAATACAATGGGCAATCCCATGAAGTACACCTACTTTTTCGCGAAGGGTTGAAAAGGCATTCTGAATATCCTCATCTTTGGTAACATCACATGGAATAAGTATTACTTCCTCTTGAGGCAAGGTCTCCGCCAATTCCCTTACATTTTGTTCAAGACGTTCCCCCTGATATGTAAAAGCTAAGGTGGCTCCTGCCTTACTCAAAGATTGAGCAATCCCCCATGCAATACTTCTTTTATTCGCCACTCCCATGATCAAAAAATTTTTCCCCTGCAATAGCTGATTCATTTCTTTTCCTCCTCTATTCAGACAGTTAGAAATCATTATATCATTTGATCCCCTTCAATTTCAAATGATTCATTTGTCACTGACTGAATGATGTAGGAGGCTTAAATAGAAAAAATCGGCCACATAGCCGATTTCAGTATTAAATATATTATCCTATTTATTCAATGATGGAGCGGAAGACGGGATACGCTCGCTTCGCGCCCGACTTCGACGTCCCCTCCGCCTGTTCCAGGCTGGTTTCGAATCCCCTTGACTTAATTCCGGGGATGTTTATTCAATGATGGAGCGGAAGACGGGATTCGAACCCGCGACCCTCGCCTTGGCAAGGCGATGCTCTACCCCTGAGCCACTTCCGCAGATTGGTGCGGACGAAGGGACTTGAACCCCCACGGTGTTGCCACCACTAGAACCTGAATCTAGCGCGTCTGCCGATTCCGCCACGTCCGCATGTATAGGTGTGTAATATCATTTTATCCATCATGTAAAAAAAGTCAAGAAAAAGAAATTCTTGATGGAACCATGGTAGCGGCGGAGGGAATCGAACCCCCGACCTCACGGGTATGAACCGTACGCTCTAGCCAGCTGAGCTACGCCGCCACAATGATGATGCCGCTGATAGCACAAGACATAATTTATCATAACCGTTATAAATTAGTCAATAGAATTTTTTGGAATCCAGTTCCACTTCTATAGAAATGAATTTCGTCTGTGAAAATTTTTCTTTCCCGAAAAAAAGGAAAGAATATTATACAATTGGACAAGACTTCGCTATAATTAAAAAAGAAACGGTACAATATGAGAAAATCATAGGAGCTATTACATGCTAAAAAAAATTCTAAGAAGTTTACGCTTACAATATCTCAAATTATTGCGTACGAAAGGGGCTCCAGCCATTGTTGCGCGAGGATTTGCCATCGGCATCTTCATTGAGTTTATTACCTTGCCTACCTTGGGTGTTGCCGTTATTCTATTGTATCCATTGGTTCGATTGTTCAAAGGGAATCTGCCGGCATCCATTATCGGATTTATCATCGGAAAATTTATTATTCCTCTCTTTCTATACTTTAACTTAAATACAGGAATGATATTAATTGGAGATAAGGTCACCAAAGAGATGACCGAAGTTTCAGGATTAGCTCTGCTTAAGGAAAAGGGAGTTGCCCTTATCTTAGGAAGTGCCATCAACGGATTCATTGTGGCTATTTTTAGCTTTTTTCTGGTATACATTCTTTTAGGATTATACCGAAAAAAGAAAGAAAGGAAATTAATGGAAAAACATTTTAACGACCAAGGGAAATAATCCGTATAAAACAGATAAAGGAGAGTTCCCCATGTACACGAAAGAAACGATTGAAAAATTAATTGGACACAAAGGATTGCTTCGAATTTCATACATTAATGGAGATGATGAACTCACTTCAGATAGTGGTGTGATCCAATCCATTATTCGGGATGCCATGATTTTTGAAGTAAAGGACGGAACCATTGATCATGGAAGGAAGAAGGTTATATATTTTCGGTATATAAAGAATATTGAAGCACCTTGACGCAGCAAAAAGGTGACCTAATGGTCACCTTTTTTCAATCCCTCAAAAAGTATGGGCAGTATGATGCAGGAGTCAGTTTGTAAACATAAGATTATCGGGCCGAACCACGGATTCAATCACGCCCTTGGGAGCCTTGTATCCTTGTTCGCGAAGAACCTCTTCAAAGGCAGACAAGAATAAAACCACATTGCGGAGCTGACAGGAATATCCCATCAATCCTACTCTCCAAATCTTTCCTTTTAACTCTCCCAATCCTCCGCCGATTTCAATGCCATATTGATTCAACAAATTTTTACGGACAGCCAAATCATCTACGCCTTCAGGAATCACGATGGATGTCAGTTCAGGCAGTCTCTTTCCTTCCTCTACGTGAAGTTTTAACCCCATGGCCTCTATTCCATTTTGCAGGATTTTTCCATATCTCCAATGGCGTTCGATGGTTTCTTCCAATCCATCGTTAACAATGATTCTTAGAGCTTCCCTTAAAGCATATACCATAGAAATTGGAGCCGTATGATGATAAAACCGTTCTTTGCCCCAATAATTTTGGATCATAGAAAGATCTAAATACCAACTTTGTACCTTGCTTTTTCTCCTTGCCATTTTTTCAAGGGCACGTTCATTGAATGTAACAGGAGACAATCCAGGAGGCGCACTGATACACTTTTGTGTTCCGCTGTAACAGGCATCGATTCCCACTTTATCTATGGAAACATGAATTCCACCCAATGAAGTTACCGCATCAACCAGCAGTAATGCCCCATATTGATGGACAATATCCGCAATCTCCTGTAATGGTTGCAGAACTCCAGTGGATGTTTCTGCATGGACGACTGCTACAATGACTGTATCGGGATGAGCTTTTAGGGCCTCCTCGATCTGTTCAGGATATATGATATCCCCCCATTCCCCTTTTACCTGGACCACTTCCGCTCCACAACGCTCTGCAACATCCACCATACGGGTTCCAAACAATCCATTCACGCCAATCATTACTTTATCTCCTGGCTCCACCAGGTTTACAAAAACCGTTTCCATTCCAGCACTTCCCGTCCCTGACATAGCGACGGTCAATCGATTTTCCGTTTCAAAAACAATCCTCATCAACTGCATAGTTTCATTCATGATCTCCAAAAATGAAGGATCTAAATGACCTACCAAAGGAGTAGCCATAGCCTTTAGTACATGTGGATGAACATCACTAGGTCCCGGTCCCATCAATATTCGAGAGGGTGGTTTTAATTCAGACAACATCAAACTTCACTCCTTTTTTGGGCATCAGTCTATCCAATTGATTCCTATTCAAATCTATTATACATAACCAAGCCAATTCCACCAAGTAATGGCTAAAAGATAGGTCACGATAATACTTGCAAGGGTTAACCAAACCCCTGGCTTGAAAAAATCCTTTTGTGATAAAAAACCGGTCCCGCAAACAATCACTCCAGGGATGGTTTCCACAACAAATAAGAAGCCGAACAAGGAAGTAATCCCTGCTACAACACCCAATAACATTACAGGTGCACCGACTTGAGCACCAATGGCCAGAACTATCGGTACAACCGTCAACACAGCGGTTGAAACATTGGATGTGACCTTGTGCAGGAACTGGGTGAATACCGACACTGTCAGGACTGAGATTGCTGGAGAAGAAAATAAAAATAATGTAACATCAGTTTTTACCCAATTGGAGATACTATCAACCGCACCCGTTTCATAGAGGGCTTTCCCCAATGACAGGGTAATCGCCAATAACAGAAGTGTGCCAAATTTCACTTCCAACATCTCATTCCAATTGACAATGCCAATTTTGGGAAGTCCCATTAACACGGCTCCCATCAGAGCAGGGATCGCAGGAGGCCAACCGTGAATGGATTCCATGGTCCATAATAAAAAGACAAAAACCAATATGAAGATGGCCTTCATTTCATTCTTGTTTAATGGACCCATCTCCTTAATCAAATCTCCGATTTTTTCTCTCATATCTGGAAAAGAGTCAGATTCTACAGGAAACGATTTGTATAATACATACCAAGTAATGGGAATCATAAATAACCACAATGGAAATCCAATAATCAGCCAATCCAAATAAGTGACCTGTTTCCCTAAATAATAATTGATCAACTCCACGGTGATTACATTTCCAATGGCAGCCGGGATAATAGCGGTTCCACTTATCGTTGCTCCGTATGTAAGTCCCAGCATCAATTGTTTAGTCATGGGATTTTCTCGGGTTAAACCAAGGATAGAAACAATAGAAAAAGTAATGGGAAGAACCATCGTCGTCCGGACAGCAGCGGCAGGGATAAAAAATGCCATCAACTGCGGGACCAAAATAATCCCTGCCAATACCCCACCTTTTTTGTGCCCTAAATGATAGAGAAGAAAATAGGCAAGTCTTTCCCCCAGGGAAGTAGATTCTACCCCTTTGGCTAACATCATTCCAGCTACAATTAAGAATATGGCTGGCGAAGCAAATCCCGAGAGTGCCGTTTCAAAAGAAACCGAACCCGTAACAGGAAGAAGAAATAGAACCAATATCGCCGTCAAAGAAAAAGGGATAGGCTCAAATACCCATAGGATAATGGCACCTGTGGTAATGGCGATGGTCATTTTTGCCTCATAAGGAACTGAGGAAGGCAATTCAAAGTAAATAATAGCAAACGCAACCGCTGATAATATAATAATTATAAATTTTCTCACAGAAAAGACCCCTATCAATTTCCAGCCAAAAATTCTTTTGTTTTTCTTTTAAGGCTGTCCTTAATAAATTCTTCAGTTCCGTCTATATTCTATATAAAGCAAGAAGCCTACAAATTTCATGTAGACCTTAACGGGATGATCCTTTTTTTCTTAACTGATAAAAACTGAAGATTCTCCCCCAGGATTTTTCCAAGGGTTACAAAAGTAAATAAACCAAACCAATCCACCTAAATAGGCATAAGCTGCAAATCGGGGATAGGAAAGTTTTGAAATTCCAGCAAAATAAGCGGTAGTCCCCGCAGAGATGGTTCCAAGGTAGCTGATGAGAATCGTTAATTTGTACTCAAAATGCCCGGTATACACCAAAAAAACGGAAAAAGTAAGGAGCGTTTCCTCTGGAACCGGAAATCCGATTCTACCCATTTTTCAAATTCATCCAGATTTCAAACGGGTTAAATCGACAAGGAACCCGCCACCTTTTAGCGGACTGCTCCCTTTTTCCAACAAGTTCAGGATCTGCGATAGTGTATAGGAAGAATTATATCCTTTAAGAAGAGCAACGGCACCCGTAACATGGGCACAAGACATGGAAGTTCCACTTAAATTCCGATAGGTACCATCCAACCATGTCGACAAGATCGACACACCGGGGGCGTAAAAATTCACACCTTCTCCTCTGCTGCTAAAGGAAGCAATTTGATTGGATTTCGTCGTTGCACCGATACCAATGACTCCTGGATATTTGGCGGGATACTCCGCATCCCCGCCGGAATTCCCGGCAGAAGCAACCAAGATAATTCCAGCGTTTCTTGCTTCAGCTACCCCGAACTCCAAAATATTGCTTGGATCAGGAGTCCCAAAGCTCATATTCATCACCTGCATGTTGTGTTGAATGGACCACTCGATCCCCTCAAGTATATCTGAGAGAAAAGCGGAACCATCACTTTGAAAGCTCTTTACGGCATATAATTCCACTTCTGGAGCAGCACCTGCAATACCCAAATGATTTAACGAGGCACCGATGGTTCCAGCCACATGGGTTCCATGGCCGTTTTGGTCCCCAGAGCCGGAAACGAAGGAAACGCTCTCCTTCACCCGATCCTTTAAATCAGGATGGTTAGCATCAATACCGGTATCAATTACCGCCACCTTAACCCGATTCCCTTGGCTGATTCCCCAAACATTTGGAGCACCAATTCTTCGTATTCCCCAAGGAATAAAATCACGCTGATGGGTAGAAAATTGAATATTATCTTCCATTTGAATCCCGTAACGGGTTGAAACCTTCCATCTGGTTTCAAGGGTATGAACATACTCCACCGGTATTGAAACAACTTTTAATCGGGGCAAAATTTTGCAATCTTTTACCTGCCGTTTTTTCAAAGCCTTGCAAAAATATTGAAAGTCTTGATCCTTTTCAAATCTTACAACCTTGTGTATGATCCTCACTCCCTCATATGACAAATCACTTTATCATATGAGAGAGAAGTGAATGTGGTGAATCTCGTTTTGATACTATGGACCAGGTTTCATATAGAATGCCAAAATTTTCCCGTTTTTATCGGCCTGAATAATCATCATTCCATTCTTAAATAAATAGGTAACGAATGTGTTCGGTTCACCGTTCACAGATCTGCCGATGACCTCTTTATTGGGAATGCCATAAAGCTTTACAGCTGACTGAATAGATTGGCCGGTCTTAAGCCCCTCTCTGGTTTGAACGGTCTGGGATTTACCCATGTCATACACTTCAAAATAATTGATTTTCCCTCCACTCTGCCGAATAACCAAGTTTCCATAATCCAATACATCTGAATTTAAATTTCCTGATAATGGATTCCCTATCCATTCAACCAATTGATTGACGGAGGATGTATTTAAATTTTTCCCATTATAGGTAACAACCAGTTCCTTATCACTCTTTTTTCCCTGTTTATAAATGGTAATTTCCTCTACTTTGTCCTGATAGAAATAAATGTCCGCCTTCCCACGATATTTCCAGGTAACACCACTACCTTGGTTTACTTCATCCGGCTTACCCAGTTTCTTTGCCACATCTTCCTGACTTTCCCCTAAAGAGACACCTGAAAAAGAAAGAGAAAAATGAACATTCTCCTGCTGGCTCTGATCTGGTTGAGTGGAAGCTGGGTTCTCCGGGTTTATCGTTTGTTGATCTGCCAGTTTCAACGTTGGGGTCTCCTCTGGTTTTTGGGTTGGCTGATCAACAGGTTTCACCATTGGTTCGTCCACCGGTTTGGCAGCAGGTGCCACCGTCGCTTTAACAACCGTCTTCTGCTCAGATGACTGCTTGGTTATTGACGGAGCCATGGATGGCTCAGGTTCCTTCGGAGGTTGATACTCAATTCTCATTTGATCGAACAAATCATCGATGCTTATAGTGCTTCCGTCTCCGATCGGCAAAGGAGACCCCCCTTCTTTCAGCGGTTGTTCAATCATATTGGAGTCCTCCGCTTCAGCAAAGGCTTTAGTAGTCTCCATCCGCTCAGAAGCCAGTTTCCAAAGGTCCCCCTCTTTTTCAACCAATATTCGCCATTCCTTTTTGTCTCTGTTGGTGGTTCCGTTTATCCTCTTTTCAAGTGACACATCCAAATAAACTGTAGCTGTATCCCCATTCAAAAGGATCTCTTTAATCTGTATATTTGTTGCTTTTATCTCATCATTCTCATCCATTGTTTTGGAGAGCTTCAGATTTTCCTGATAGGACGAATTCGTTTTGGCCAAGTATAAAGAGGTGGCATAGGATGAAAAATCCACATTCCGATACTGATCGGTTACATGGAATAAGGTTTGAGTCATTTCCGTGATCTGTTCTTCAATACCGGGAACTGAAGCCGTTTTGGCTTGGGTGTTATTCTCCTTGCCACATCCGGAAAGAACAACCATCATGGCAAAAGCTAGGAATAAAAAAATCCATTTCTTCTTTTCCATAGATCAAGACTCCTCTCCGTGTATCAAGACTCCCCCCGAACAAACATCGTTCTCAGCATCACTTTAACTGATCACAGAAATGATATCCCTCATATCCTCCAAAATATAATCAGCATGTAATTTTTCAAAGGTTTCCCTTGCTTTCTTGCCGGATAAACCGGTTAATGTGGCCGCAAAATGGGCGCCAATCGCCCGGGCAGCCATATAATCTGCCACGGAATCCCCCACGATTAAAATATTGGAGCCATCCCGTAACGGCAGGGATTGTTTCAACACCTCATCATCCGGCATATTTTTCGTAAAGATTCCCTTGACATAGCAAAATGGCTGGGGCTTTGCCAAAGGGGCGTGTTCGGGATGAGCCTTTTCAGCATCCAATACATCCGAGGCAGTTACGATTCGTTCTCTTTCAAAAAAATCAAGAAGTTCCAGCTCCCCCAGGGGGACCATGGTTTCAATCGTGGGACGTCCAGTTCCAATTCCTAAAGAACATCCCATCTCCTTTAATCGAGAAAAGACTTCCCTCATTTCTTCAGGAGGAACAATAGGAATCTCTTCCTTCAAAAATCCTCTTTTCCCCTTTGTTCTCGCTTCTCTGCCGATGGATTTGGCAATTAATTGATCCCCTAAATACCATTCCTGAAACGTTTCCTGGCAAACATTCCACAACCTGCTGTTTCTTGAGAAAATGGATGTGTCTACTCCGATTTTCTCATGGGCAATCGTATTTAAATAAAGAAGCAATTCCTGTTTTTGTGCATCCCCTTTTGAAAAATCGGCCACAAATCGTGAAAAATCAGGCTGGTATCCCAGATCCTTTACTTTTTGTGCGATCATTAGAATCTCATCCACACCAATTTGCCGGGTTAAAATATTTTCGACAAATCGCTTATCCACCTTGGAATACTCAGCCAGCAGCAGAATCAATTGATGGGAAAAAGTTAAATAAACCATATCCCAGTTGGAGTTAATTCCCCTGCTTTTCATAAATGACAGAATTTCATCATCATGAAACATGCGGCTCCGAACCTGCCTAATCAGATCATGATCAGGAGAGGGAGTAAATGGTCCGGGCAACCCCAGGTAATGTTCATGAAACAACAGTTCCCAAACCGTTAACGCAGAGGCATCAAAATATCTCTCCTCACTAAGAAGAACCCCATCAATATCAAACAAAATCAAATTATACATACCTACCTCCAAATATCAGTTGATTTACTCACACGAACAGGAGCAGTTGACAAAAATTATAACGGTTCCTTAGCTGATCGCCAAGTCTTAATCTCAAAAAAATAAGCCTTCCCTCAAGGAAAGCTTAGATGATAAAAGTTTGTTCGGGTTCTTGTTTTGGATTCTTCTCCTGATCGTTACCGTCTTTTCCGTTTTTACTTCCGGATTGTTTTCCCATTTGTCCGGCCATCTTCTCAATTTTATCTAATGCCTGTGGGGCTAATTCCAATATTTTCTCGTAAATATGGGTTTGCCCTTCAAGAGAAATGGATTTGATTCCATTTTTCCCGACGACTAAAAAAGCCACCGGGGTAATGGATACTCCTCCACCGCTTCCTCCGCCAAATGGGTAACCGTTTCCCGATTGATCACCGCCCACTCGATTTGTTCCTCCTTGTTTGTCTCCATTTGGCTCAAATTCCGTTCCACCAGCGGCAAATCCAAAACCCACCCTGGAGATTGGAAGAATCACGCTTCCATCAGGCGTTTCTACAGGGTCTCCAACGATGGTATTTACATCGATCATTTCTTTTAAGTTTTCCATTGCGGTTTTCATTAAACCTTGGATAGGATGTTCTGCCATGGTTTCTCACGCCCCTTTTGTCTATTGAATAGGAGTTGAATACCTGCTAACATAGCATACCCCACACGAAATCTTACTATACAAGTAAACTCCGTGGTTAACGTGGAAAATTGAAAATTTGCAACCACATTTAATCTTGGAACGGTTCGTAACTTCAAATAACGGGTTATAGAGCCCACAAGCATGGTTTTTATTCCCCAAATCACCCCTGTCAACATTCCGGTATCCGCAGCCTCTCCCGTACCGATGCGGGAAAACCATTCCAGTTTTTCCAAGCGAATATGATTCATAAATGTTTTCATAATCACCTTGACATCGTGAAAGTTTTTTAAAAACCGCCGGTAGGATTGATACCAAGAAATAATGGTTGAAGCATTTACACTTTTTCTTTTGACCTTTAAAGGCTTCCCAACCTGCCCTAACTCTGTTTCCTCCTTCACTGCTACCCCAGTAAAAATTCCCTTCCAGTCAACCAAAGGGTACTCCCTGCGAATATGCACCAAACCAAATAACCACTGGAAATCAATCCCTAGACGATCATTTTCCCCTTCCCTTAAAAAGTGGATCCCAATCCGAACCGATGAACATAGAATAAATAAGAAAAGTAGAAGCATCGTACTGATTATCCATAAGAATATGCCCATATATTTTGATAATCCTCCATTTTTTTCCTAGTATGAGGGACAATGAGTAATTTTATTCAACGGAATAAAAGAAGAAAAGAGGAATCAAAGATTACTTTGAAGAAAAATTATAGATGTGGAACTAACCGGCTTTAATTTTTTAGGGGGGGCCAACATGATTGATCATTTTGTGCCGTTTTTGGTATATCTCCATGATTATGATGAACAGGAGTGCCATTTTGATTTATTCCATCGAATGGAGCCGATAAAAAAATGGAGAAAACCGCTGGAAAAGTTAAACGCTCATATGCCCAGACGTTTTTTTGATTTTTTGTACAACCGCAATGTCCTTTATATCGTCAATCAAGGGGAAGTTCAATATGAGCCCATATTCAAGCGGAAGGTTGGGGTCGGATTTAGCATCAAGTATTTGGGGGAAACGATTTCCTTTGATTTATATTTTGCCAAAAAATCCTACCGGTTATGGCAACACGTGGTGTATATTATGGAAGATCTATGGTTGGAGGAATCGATTTTTCAGGAAATGGTATACCGGTTGGAAGGCCTTACTCAATTCCGTTATTTAGGGAAAGTCAGCAATCCAAAAGAAGCTGTTTTAATTGGAGAAAACCAGTATATCGAATTTAAACGGGACTTCCTGTTTTCAAAGGGGAAATTGATCAGAACCGTGGTAGCCTTTGCCAATACCAATAACGGCAATCTTTTTCTAGGTATTGATGATGACGGAAAAATTATTGGAATCGATGACGATATTGCCAAATATCAAAATGAGGATAAATTTCTCCTGGCGGTGACCCACTTCTTGCAGGAAAAAATTACTCCGCTTTTATCCCCTTTTCCCACATTAAGAATCGTTCCTGTGGAAAATAAAAGAGTCCTTCATATTTATGTGGAAGAAGGAAGTGATTTATATTGCGCCCTTGAGCATGATGGTAAAAAAAACGTCGTCATTCGTACCAACAATCAATCCATTCGCATAGAGGATCCGCAAAAAATCGGGGAATTATATGTCAAAAGAAAATTAGGAAAGGAAATTGGTCATCGACTTGGGCTTTTATAGACATAGGATACCACATTCCACATGTGTCTAACCAACAGTTTCTATAGCTTGTAGGGGTAATGTCCAAAGGACTATTCTTTATAGAATTGTTTGGCCATTGAGATAAATTCTCGCACACAAAAGGGTAAGTATTTATTTTTTTTCCATATCATCCCTAATTCCAGGTTAACTTTAGATTGGTACATAGGGAGAGCGATAATTTTTCCACTACTTATTTTTTCACATATTTTTCCAGGTAATAACGCGACTCCCAATTTTGCTTCTACCAATTCGATCATTAAGTCTTTTTGGGATGTCTCGCATACTACATTTGGCTGAAATCCATTTTTTGCACATTCTTCAATAATTCTGTCATAAAGCGAAAAATCCTTACGATATAAAATAAAGGATTCGTTTTGTAGATCTGAATAATGGATGATCCTTCTTGAAGCTAAGACATGTTCACGATGCACAATTAACATGAGTGGATCGATCAACAGTTTTTTAAATTCAAAACTGTCGCTTTGAATGGGTACGCTACAAATTAACCCGATATCTAATGACCCGTTTTCTACTTCTTGTTTAATTACTTTTGTTCCTGCTTCCTCTAAAGTGATCTCGACCAATGGATAAACTTCTTTAAACTGACTGATTAATTTTGAGAAAAAAGCAGCCCCCACAATCGGCGGAATTCCAATTCTGATTTCTCCTTTTTTTAATTCCATCACATCGTTTAGCTCAGAAGTAAGATTGTGAAATACTTCCAAAACATTCTTTGCATTGACTAAGACTGCTTTTCCGGCATCCGTTAATTCTAACTGCTTGGAAGAACGATAAAACAAAGGTACGCCCAACTCCGCTTCTAAACTTTTAATTGCTTTACTGATGGATGGCTGTGAAACGTGTAGAGCAGAAGCAGCCTTTGTAAAGCTCAGATGTTTAGCTACCTCTGAAAAATATTCTAGATGACGAATATCCACCTGGAATCACCCCACTTTATAACTAAAAGGCATAATAGAGATTCAAAATATATATTTTTGATATAGTATCATTTATTATATACTAATTACAAACCAAACAAAGCCTACGGAATGCTTTTCTCTTCGGTTTTTTCAAAATTTAGAAATTAATAATATTAAGGGAGGAGTTATAAAATGAACGATTTTATAAAAGTGGGTAATCTTAAAGTAGCACAAGTTCTTTATGAGTTTATTAATTCAGAAGCCCTTCCAGGCAGCGGATTGACCAGTGAGCAGTTTTGGTCCGACTTAGATACCTTGATACATGACTTGACACCAAAAAACAAGGCGTTGTTAGCCAAGCGCGATGAAATGCAAGAGGCAATAAATAAATGGCATCAGGATCATAAAGAAAGTTTTGATTTTGGAAAATATAAATCATTTTTGCAAGAGATTGGCTATCTGGAACCAGAGGTAGAAGATTTTGAGATTACCACCCAAGGGGTAGACGATGAAATTACGGTGCAAGCCGGACCACAGTTGGTTGTTCCGGTCAGTAATGCCCGTTATGCTCTTAATGCGGCGAATGCTCGCTGGGGAAGCCTTTACGACGCACTGTACGGAACAGATGCGATCGATGAGGACGGAGGAGCGGAACGCACAGGCACTTACAATCCGAAACGTGGTGAAAAAGTCATTGCCTATGCCAAAGAATTCTTGGATCAAGCAGCACCCTTAACAAAATCCTCACATAAAGACGCTGTACAGTATTCGATCGCCAATGGACAATTGTCTGTTTTACTTAGAAATGGAGAAACAGCCGGACTTAGAGATAATTCAAAGCTTGCGGGCTATCAGGGACAGCCTGAGGAACCTTCTGCAATATTATTAAAAAATAACGGCTTGCATATTGAAATCCAAATTGATCGCAGTCATCCTATCGGCAAAACGGATCAGGCGGGCGTCAAAGATATTATCATTGAAGCGGCTCTGACAACCATCATGGATTGCGAGGACTCTGTTACTGCTGTGGATGCAGAAGATAAGGTAGAGGTGTACAGGAACTGGTTGGGCCTAATGAAAGGAAATTTATCCGCTACCTTCGACAAAGGTAATAAATTAATGACACGGACCCTTAATCCTGACCGTACCTACACATCCCCCTCTGGAGAGAAATTTAGCTTGCGTGGGCGTTCACTCTTGTTTGTCCGTAACGTTGGACATTTGATGACAATAAATGCGATATTGGATCAGGCAGGCCAGGAGGTTCCTGAAGGGATTTTGGATGCTGTTATCACTAGCCTCATCGGGAAGCACGATCTCTTGGGAAACGGCAAATATCAAAATTCCTCTAAAGGGTCAATCTATATTGTTAAGCCGAAAATGCATGGATCGGAAGAAGTGGCTTTTGCTAACGAACTATTTGACCGTGTTGAAGACATGCTTGGCCTGGAACGCAATACCCTTAAAATAGGTGTGATGGATGAGGAACGTCGCACTTCTTTAAACCTGAAGGCTTGCATTCGACAAGTGAAGGATCGAGTTGTATTTATTAATACGGGATTCCTGGATCGAACCGGTGACGAAATTCATACTTCTATGGAAGCAGGACCTATGATTCGCAAAAATGACATGAAATCATCAAGATGGTTACAAAGCTATGAACAATCCAATGTGAACGTCGGATTAGCCTGTGGCTTTCAAGGGCGTGCCCAGATTGGTAAAGGAATGTGGGCTATGCCAGATCTGATGAAGGAAATGTTGGAGCAAAAAGTTGGTCATCTCAAAGCAGGCGGGAATACTGCATGGGTACCCTCACCTACTGCAGCTACATTGCACGCTCTCCATTATCACCAAATTGATGTGAAGGAAGTTCAAAATAAATTAAAAGAAACCATTCGAGATCTCCGGGATGATATTCTGGACATTCCTGTGGCTAAGAACCCTCAATGGAGTCCTGAAGAAATCCAACAGGAACTGGATAACAATGCTCAAGGGATATTAGGTTATGTGGTCCGTTGGGTAGAACAAGGGATTGGCTGTTCCAAAGTGCCTGACATTAACAACATAGCCCTTATGGAAGATCGTGCCACATTGCGTATCTCCAGTCAACACATGGCAAACTGGCTTCACCATGGCATTTGTACGAAGGACCAGGTCTTGGAAACGATGAAACGTATGGCCAAAGTGGTGGATGAACAAAACGCAGGAGATCCCGCATACCGTCCTATGGCTGAGGATTATGATAACTCTGTAGCATTTCAAGCTGCCTGCGATTTGGTCTTCAAAGGCTATGAACAGCCAAATGGTTACACCGAGCCAATATTGCACCGCCGTCGCCTGGAATTTAAGGCCAAGCTGGCAGCCGAGAAGGCATCCCTAAAACGATAAGCTGCGTTTTTGTGAAAATAGAGGGTTCCCCAAAGTATTTAGGGGTACCCTCTTATTGATGGAAACCCCTCTCCAAATCCTTTACTAAATCATCGATTAATTCTTCCTGAAAGCCTGCTTTTCGATGGATTATCATCAAATCACGGATTCCAGTCAGTTCATTTGCACTTATGGATGCCAACTTCTTAATCCGGGTATCATTTAACTTAACAGTGGAAATGCACTTTGCATAATCTTCCGTACCATATCTCCACATTTTTACTGAACCTGGATACCTATCAATTAGACGTTGAGCCATTTGCAGTCCTTCAGGATCAAAATCCCCGGAATAGAATATGGTTGTCCCGTTTGCCACCAGTTTATCTAACATTAATAATGCTGCTAACTTAAATTGACCATGGGTGCAAATCATTGGAGGAAATTTTAATGAGCGTGAGTGACGTTGTACTTCTTCCAGATAATCAAGAACCGCCGAAAAAACACCAGAATTTTCGATGACAAATACAACATGGGGTGTGGATTTCATTGTTTGGGAGTTTGCTGGAAGAAAGTCTCGAACCCGCACGATTTCTCTTAGAGGAACATTAAGGATATTTCCATTTTCCCAAGCATTTACCCACATCGGAATCGGGAGATCCCCATTAAAGCCTATGATCCCTGTGCACGTCACGAAATTTAAAAGATCATCACGAATCAAGCCAAAATAATGAAGCAACTCTGTAACCTCTTCTGCAGATGGTGAGGAGATAATAGGATTTCCTACTTCTTGATGACGAATCCATTGCAGGGCTGTAATAAAGAATCTTCCCTGTTCTGAATCTACATCGAAACCATGGGGATCCCCAGTTATTTGACTAGCAAATACTGAAAGGCGTTTATCGGGCTGTGGTAATTGGGAGATCCCTTGCAAGACATGGGTTAATTGCATTCTCAATGCTGAGGGATCTTTATCATACGCCATGTGAATCCCACGGCTTCCAGTTCCTTTTTCTATAACGGATGTCAGCCATAATTGACAGTACGGGTGTGAATGATCAGCGATCAAATCCATAAAAAACTTCTGTTTTTGCAACTCATATAAGCTTTTTTCTTCCTGATTACTTAACAGCTCTTCACCAATATAACCGTCAAGAATTTGTTTAAAGTCTACCCCTGCAAATTTCGTATGCTCTAGGCTTTTCGCAAATTTAGCCAATGAAATGACTACGGTTTCTTGATTAGAATAATCGTTTCGGAAAAATAAGGAGAGGGCCTCCCTCTCCTGATTGGTAAGATTGGTAAGTGTTACACTTCCGCCAATTCGCCCTAATCCTTTATATTTTTGGATAAAAAGATGAAAGAGTCGCTGAAATCCCTTCTCTTTTTGAAAGTATTGAACGGCCTCCATTACTTTATGGTCCATGTAAAATCCCTCTTTCATTCTATCCCTGCTAAGCTTACTTCTTCATAATCGTCTTCAAAGTCATCCTGTTGGTGTAATAGATGACGTACCTTTCCATCCCAATGGTAACGAACCACAGTAACAAAGGGTGCATTCTTTGGTCGAACCAGTTCACAGATCGAAAGGGAAGATACCGTATCATAATCGCCCCACAGTGCTTGGGAGTTCATAATATAGTTAAAACCAAGTTTTTCTACAAGGTCAAACATGTCGCGAATATTATTTTCATCAACTCCTGCAAATGCTTCATCCAACGAGATAATGTACGGTGCATCCTCTCTAGCTTCTAAGTAACGAGAATAGGCTGCAGAGAAGAGCGGAATGTACATGGCCATCGCCTTCTCCCCGCCACTAAATGTAAAGAATACATGATTGGTCAGTTCTTTGCGTTGTTCCCCTTCTCTTCTATAATATAGAATAAAAGAAAACCATCTACGATAATCAAGCATCTCCTTAATCAACTGATGAAGAGTATCACCATACCCCTTATCTTCCAATAACTCTTTTGCACGACGAATCTTGGAACGAAAATGTTGAGTGATGCGCTGCATATCCACTTCTCGCAACAAACGGGGGTCAGAACGGAGAAGGTCAACCAGTTCTTTCGTATCCAGCTCATCATCATCATCGGCAGTCTTTGGCTTCCAGGCAATAGAGAACGTTAACCCACTTGAGGTATCGCGTTCGCTCATCAGGTGGTTAATTTTTTCTACCCATTTTTCGGCACGGTTTATACGGGCGCGTATAATTCTTCCGACACTATTCATAATAATTTCTTCATACAGTTCTTGATCTTTTTCATTTAGGATTTGTTGCTGCAGGGCTATATCACGATCCATTTGCTTCAATACGAAGTAAGGACTTACCCGTTTCCCGTTATACTCCATGAGAAGCTGGATTCTTCTGGATTTTTGCCGGAGATTCTCACTTTGTATTCGTAACATCTCATCATCAACAATTACAGGTAAGTCGGTAACTTCTAAGGTGGTTTCCTGCGTAAGACGATATTCAACCAAGACTCCCTGTTCTTGATAATAGACTCGATTTAATCGTTCGGTCACCTTTTCCTTATCGAGATTGGAGTCAGTCAAAAGGTGTCCAAATTCCTCCAGTATCGCTTTTGCCCGTTTCATGATATTTTCCTCTGATTCCCAACTGGCAGATTCCGTTGGAGAAACGAATTGTAGTTTGTCATCCTCTTCAAAGACTTGAAGCCATTTTTGAAAGAAGATCTGTGCCATTTGGAGTTCCCTTTGATGATCTGTCATCTCTTGCTCAATTCTCTCGATTCGATGGCGAACGTTTTCTCTTTCCTCAATGTAATGTTCTTTTTCGTTAGGAATTTCGCTTAGTCGTTGAATGACTTCTGTAATCCGTTTACGAATCTCGTCGGCTCCTAGCTCCTGAAGTCTATGCTGAACCAGATCCAATAGCTTGGTAAGCTTACTTAATTCTCCTTCAAGAACATTCTGCTCTCCTTTTAAACTATCCACATCAAGGATCATTTCATCTAACCGTTCTTGAAGCTGTTGCAGTAACCGTTTGCTGTTGAAATAATCTTTATACGTGAGTTCTAATTCTTGTAAATCCTTTAAATAGTCTTTCATAAAACGTCTTGCAGATTCATAGGCCTCCTCTGTAACCTCGATGGAAATGTTCTCCGTCAGCTTGCGCAACTCACTTCGTACCGTTTCCCATTTTCCCAGTGTTTCTTTTACCTTTTGATTCTTCCGTTCTACCTCATCGATGCAGCCTTTTACTTGTCTGCGTATGTCTACGAGGGTATGATACGCCTCATATACATCTTGATCCGATGGATATTCTTCTAATTCAGTCTCCAATTGTTTTTGACTTTTCTGTAAACCAGAAGAAACTTCTACTAACTGCTGATATTCCCTTTGTAACCCTTCCAATTCCTCCTGCAGTTGGTCGATCATCCGTTGCCGATATTTGCGCCGGGCTTCTTTGCCAATATAAATCGATTGATCTTCCTTGGGAGCATGTCCGCGAATAAGACCAATTTGGTAGGTACCATCCTCTCTGATGGATGTTACATTTTCCCCTGATTCATCGATAAGGATGCTTCGAAGAACGTTATCAATATCTTCTAAAGACACCTCTACCCCCTCAACAGAAGTCGGCAGCAAATAGTCTGCCAAAGTATGGGCAAACAGTTGAGGATTCGGTTGAAGGATTCGGTCACAATCAAGAACTTGATCCAGATAAGGTTCTGGTACGATAAGGGAATCCAATAATCCCATATGATAAATGGCCGATTCGATCCGTTCCCGTTGTTCCTGGGTAACCCACTCATGAAATTCAACGGCAACAAAAAAAGGAACAAAAGGGACTCCTTCTTGTTGCAACTTATTTCTTGCTTCATTGGTCTGTGGATTTCGAGGGGGTTCCGGATCCTTCATCATTTTCCAATTCTGTAATTCCAATTTCTTTTCTTCGATTTCTCGCTTCTTTACTTGTAGTTTTTGATCACTCTCGGCCAACGCATCCAGGAGCTTACGATATTGTTGATGATATGCCTGGGTTACAAAGGAGCGAACATCTTCCATTCGATACGGTTCATAATATTGCATAATACGCTGAGCCGTAGATTGTACATCGTCGTCGGTTAATGATAAAGTCGTATTTCTCTTTCGCCAATGATGAAACTCTTCCAAGAATCGTTTTTTCTCTTCTTCAAATAGATTTTCCCATTTTTTTTCTTCGCTTCGTTTTAAATCCAGTGCTTTCTTTGCTTCCCCAAGCTCTTTATCTGCATCCAAATACCTTTCCTTTGCTCTACTTTGCTCCCTCAAGACTTTAAGGATATTTTCTAGCTGACCATCGTATTCCTGGGCTTCCTTTTTCCAAAGAGCAAACCCATAATCCCCATCCTGATTCCGTTTAAATTCATTTACGGCAATTGTATGATACTCATATTCAGCTTCACTCGCCTCACAATCAAGAGTTTCTATAAGACCAGTGATCTGATCCTGAAGTTTTTTGATATTTGTTTCTTCACAGTAAATCTGATCGCGAAGTTTCCATTCACTTTGTATTTTTTGCTCTAATGCCTTTTCTTTGTCCGACAATTGCTGCTTTTTTTCTGCAATCTTTTGTTCCAGTTCCTGTTTTTCTGTTTCTGCCCGGAAGACATCATGTTCCCTTAGCTGCTTCTCTTCTTCCTTTAACACCTGTTCTTCTTGGGATAACCCGGATAGCTGCTTGATAATATTTTCCTGATGAATCTGCTGTTGGGAAAGATCACGTCTTAAATCCTCGCCTTTTCGGAGAAGTTTGTCCCTCTTTTTTCGGGATTGAAAAAGCCCATCCGCTTTCTCTACTAACGTAAATTGATTATAGAGATCGTACTGTTTGCATAACTTAGATAAAGAGCGATGGTCGCGCATGAGCTGGTCTAGTTGTTGCTTTGTTTGATCCATGTTCTCAATGGTGTCAGAAAGTGGGCGTAACTCCTCATCTGATAAGGCTGGAAGGGATTCATTCAGGATTTCATAAATAACGGTAGGCTTAAAATCTTTAGATAACTTCGGACTGCGAAGCTGTATCAGGAGCTTTATCAATTCTTCATAGGCTTCAATCGATTCAAAGCCGAACACATATTTATTCACAAGCTCCATATATTCGGATTGGGTGAAAACGACTTTACCACCCAACTCAATCCGATTCTCCAACTCTCTTTTTGAGAGTGGAATTTTCTGGTCTTTCCCCTCTTCAATACTGTACTCCGTTTTATAGAGGAAAAAGTCTTTCCCGATCCTACGATTATCATGGATAACAAAACCCCAGAAATCCAAATGACTATGGCGTTTTGCCCGCAATCCAATTCCAGTAGTTAAGTATTGCTCCGTTCCCTCTCGTTTATATTCCAGATAGAGATAACCTGTCCGTTCATCCCGATCAATCACATCTTTTTCCCCAAGTAGATAGTCTTCCATTCGTCGGGCTTTAGAGCCAAAGGGATCCAAGCGATCCGGACTTTTTTTCCCATCAAGGAGTATGGGGATAAAACTCTGCATGGTAACAGACTTACCAGACCCGTTACTTCCCCTTAATAGCAGTTTCCCATTGGAGAAGTGAAATTCTTCTTCATCGTAGTACCAGAAATTAAAGACACCTGCACGATAAAGCTGCCATTTATTCTTCTTCAATCTCTTTCACCCTCTCCTTTTTGTTCGATGAAATCTTTCGGATATGTCCCAACGATTCGAGCGATTAATGGATAAAGGACAACGACGCCAGTATCAGGTTCCTTGGTTGCCATTTTCCACTCTTCAAGAAGTTGATACAAATCTTGGGCAATGGTAAGAATGGTTGCTTCTCGATAATTTTTGCTCCAACCACCAGCGAAACGCTGTTTACACAAAGACACCCACCTCTCGAAGTCAATCCATGTCAGGCGTAATGTTCCGTCGTATTGAAGAGGAATATCTTCCTTATTCCGAATTTCACGAACCAAGCCGGCAAACTGAATCGCAATATCCATGATTCCCCGATTTTCCGGGAATAGATTTAAGCGCATCTTCCTTTCAGGAATACTTAGGAGTGCTGCATTTTTATATAGCTCTAATCGATAGTCCGTGTGTTTTTCTAAATCTTCCTGGATCCGATTTCGGTAATTGCGCAAGTAAAGGAAATCGGCATCTTGAGCGCCCGTGCTGTACATGACTGGAGAGAGGAGTAGTTTTCGATACACACGATGTCGACGACGGGTACCGGTTTGCTCTTCCCCTTCCTCCAACCACTCTGCATCCAGAATCTCCTCTTTCGTATGAAATTGAAACAAGTCCTTCGGATAAGAACGCATAAAATATCGGGAAACTAATGGTATTTCGTACAAAACTTCATGATTCTCCTCAAAACTAAAATGTTCAATCTCCCCATCTACTACTCGGATAACCCCTTGTTCCTCAGAGAACCGTAAAACACGAACTAAGGATTTTCGGTGTTCATAGTGAGTCCAATCCAATCTTTCCTCACCAGGACACATCCCTTGGAGTTCTTCGCAAAGATCGGAAAGCAAAAACTGCTCATCCACAGCCTTCCCTTCCAAGTAAGCGAACAGGCAACAAAAGATGGCATAATCCCGAGGTTGTTTAAACATTTGGATTCCCATCCAACTTTCAGGAACAGCTGGGATTTTTTCTAATTTAGCAAAATAGCGGTGAACAATTAACCGATACCCCAGTTTTTCAAGACAATAAGTCCTTAGTACATGTTCCCGTTCTCGGATCATCTGGTATTTATCTGGTTCTTTGTCCCGTAAAACCCAGAACTGTTCCAATAAGTATTCCAATGCTTCTTTGGCCATCTCATCAAAGAGTTTTTGTCCTTTATCCAGTTCCATCTCTCTCTCCTAATCCAAAAAAATAAAGGCATAATTGGGCATCTGTAAAATTCCGTCATCGGATTTTAGACGAATCCGTGATTGATCAAGGGTTAACAACTTAAATTGACGACCTGTTTCCGTTTTAGCAACTCGTTCTGAGTTACTCATACATTTACTAATCCAGCTTAAAAGGGTTTTGCGGGCGTAGGGATTAAGATGTGGCAGCTCGCTAACAATAATTCGATCATTTCAGATCATTTCCTCTACTAACTGACGTTCCGCTTCTCTCTCCCTCAGATATTCCTGCAGCATTGCTTGTTTCTCCTGTTCCCTGCTGATTACTGCACCTGTGCGGATTTTCTCTCGATAATTACGAATCCTGGGTTTAATTGTTAAGACGGTTGGGGGGTGATCCCATATTTCAGTGTAAATATCTTCCGTTGCTTTTGTCTCTGCATATATATGTCTGGTATGAAACACCCCAAATACGCAAGCTGATAATTCATGGGCTTCCTTAACATCTTCAAGCTTACTAAACCATTCAGCCAAGTGGAGATAGTCTTTTCGTCTGCTGCGGAAATTATGATGTCTCTCACCAAGTCTCTGGGCAAATCGTGTAATTTTTCGGATCGTTTCATTTGTCTTGTTTTGCAGATAGATGAGTTCACTGTCCACACGATCTCTACCTAAGAACCATCCCTTGATACTCTTCCATTGTTCTTTAAATTTCACCTTCCATTCATCCAAACTTTGTTGCACTGTCAAGCGTGGAATACTCATTTGATAATCGGCAACTCGATCAATGACTCGCTCGATTAAATCATCTGGAGTTTCCAACAGAATGGTTTCAATCTTTAAAGAAGTACGTTGTAAGGAGGTCATAAAATTACGCAAATATTCGGTTAAAGAATCTTTATAAACAAGAAAAGCTTCTGTCATCATCATCTCTTCCACTTTTTCGCTTTCTAAATGGGCAAGATAATCGGTTGCATTCTCTACAAGCTTACGAAAATGATCATACATTTCTTCCCAAATCTGGTTGGCTTCTTCTCCTGTTAATCGATCTATCCTATAGGATTGTTCTTTTTTATCACGGAAAGGGCTATTCTCAACAGAAGTTAGTTTCATAAGAGAATCCAATAATCGTTCAAAAAGGGATCTTTCTAAGGATCCCCCGAATGAATCCCCCATTCGTTCCAATCCTAGGACCATTCGTTCAATTTCTACGGTATAGGGGGTACACTGGTAACGAAATTTTTTCTTCTTAAACTCCTCAATTGTCGTTACTTTTCCAGTATCCTGACGGGGAATCAAGTTTTTCCATTCAACAAGTTGATTCAGGTCCTGTTGAAGCTTCTCTTCGGAATAGTCTTCAAAATAAGGGTTTTGTTTTAAGTATTCATATACTTCTTCCGGAAACAGGTAATGTCGGAGTCTTTCGTGCTGTTGATAGAAATATCTGAGAATTGCACGATATCTCCAGGCATTATCTGTCGTAAGATAGGTTACTTCCGAAATCGGCCGATACAGGTTTTCTTCCAATGAAATCACTTCCTAATTCTCCATTACGATTCCAGTCACAACGAACGAATTCAACCCCGTTTGTTATAAAGCAATCTAACGATAGTCACTATCTCATCCATTCGAAAAACTACCACAACAATATTTTACCACAGGATAAATACAACACAACGTCTGACGTTATCACAAAATAATTTCTGGAAAGGTCATGGTATGTTAATATATAAAGTGGAATAGCTCCATCGGGGGGAATCATTCGTGAAACTGATCAAACCATTGTATGAAGTGTTTATTATACTTTTAGTCATCACTTATATTATCCTGATATTTACAGATACCAGCCAAAGCACCCTTCTTACAAAGGGAATGTTGATTTGGTTTGATTGGGGACTGATTTCTTTTTTTGCCTTGGAATATCTCATTCGCCTTTATCGAGCAGAAAAGAAGTGGCAATTTGTAAAGGAGAACTGGTTTGACCTGATTGCCATGATTCCCTTTGATGCCTTCTTCCGGGCGGCGAGGATCATGCGGATTGTCCGGCTCATCCGAATCATTCGCACCTCTCCTTTTTTAAGGGGTCTGCTGGGCACAAGGGAAATTCAAATGATCCTAATTGTAACCAGCTTTGTTATTCTATGGACATCCTTTGGTGTATACTTGTTGGAAAAGGACATCAACAGCAGCATTCAAACTTACGGAGATGCCCTATGGTGGGCGATTGTTACCACAACGACGGTGGGATATGGAGACATCTTCCCCTCCTCAGATGGAGGGAGGATCTTTGCTGTCCTGCTGATGTTTACAGGAATTGGACTCATTGGAACATTGACGGCAAATATCGCCAGCCACCTCACCCAGACCTTGTTTAAACATGAACTGGGAAAAAAAGGAAATGAATCAAAAGTCCATTTCCCATGAGATTAAAGATTTAATTAAAGAAAAAGTGGATCAGATAGAGAATTTATCTGAGGCTGAAACGGAAGACCTTATTCGAATGCTGAGGAAGATGAGAGGCCATTGACTTTTTAACCCTCTTAGAGGATGTTCAAAAAGTCCGGTAAAAATTGCCCTATTATCCCCATTTCTGAATAGGCTCTTTACGAAGCGGTCTGATGAACCACCCTCATTCTCACCGTATTCCCATCCTCTGTAATATGGTATACTACAAGTTTTTCATCCCTATCTTCTATTTCTATACAACAATGTGCGCAAAAATAACGTTTAGGGGTAATTTCACCAACATATTTATTTTGGCAAATTGGACATTCCATTTTTGCTTCCTCCTCTCTGTCCGACTAATCTATTTTTCATAATTTCATCATAAAAGGGGAAGCTTAAATTAACCTTAAAATCTAATAAAAAATAAATGAATTTTGATATGCTATTTTATGGAATGTTGATTTATTTAAAAAATCTTTTCGCTACTTTCATCAATTTGAATGTTTGTGATACTATATAGTTTAATTACCGTTTTAAAGGGCTAAAGATGTATCTAATGTAGATCTTAACGAATGGACATGTAAATTCTTTAGTTCTACTTCTACAGTTGTTAGATAGAGAGAGGGGATGAATATGGTAAAAAAGATTCAAAAGGTCCTTGTTGCCAACCGAGGGGAAATTGCCATTCGTATTTTCAGGGCTTGCACCGAAATGGGGATCAGAACCGTTGCTTTGTATTCTGAGCAAGATGGAGATTCCCTCCATCGGTTCAAAGCCGATGAAGCTTATCTGATTGGTGAGGGAAAGGGACCCATTGAAGCTTACCTGGATATGGATCAGATTATTGAAATTGCCAAAAGACATGATGTGGACGCCATTCACCCGGGATACGGCTTTCTTGCGGAGAATGCCCAATTTGCCCAGAGATGCCAAGATGAGGGAATCATTTTTATCGGTCCTACTCCAAAGGTCATCCATCAATTTGGGGACAAAATGGAGGCCCGGAAATTGGCCATTCAGGCGGGTATTCCCGTCATTCCCGGGACAGAAGAGCCCATAGAGCATCTGCAAGATGCCCTATTCTTCGCCAAGAAGGCGAAGTATCCGATTATCATCAAAGCAGCCTCTGGCGGCGGCGGACGGGGAATGCGCATTGTTAGAAAGCATGAAGACCTGGAGGAAGCGTTAAACAGAGCCCGGTCCGAAGCAAGGTCTGCCTTTGGAAACCCCCAGGTTTACATGGAGAAGTTTATCGAAAGGCCGAAGCATATTGAAGTTCAGGTCATTGCCGACCAACATGGAAATATGGTTCACCTTTTTGAAAGGGATTGTTCCGTTCAACGCCGTCACCAAAAAGTAGTAGAAGTAGCTCCCAGTCTCTCATTAACGGCAGAACTAAGGGAAAAAATCTGTCATGCTGCGATCAAAATCATGAGGGAAGCGGGCTATATCAATGCGGGTACGGTGGAATTTCTCCTTACTCCTGATGGAGAGTTTTACTTTATCGAAGTGAATCCCCGTATCCAGGTTGAGCACACCATTACAGAATTAATCACCGGTATCGATATCGTCCAATCCCAGATTCGCATTGCCGAAGGATATGCCCTCCATGACAAAGAGGTGGGAATTCCCACTCAGGACAAAATTGACATGCGGGGATATGCCATTCAATGCCGGATCACAACCGAAGACCCTGAAAACAACTTTTTCCCAGATTCCGGCCGCCTTCTGGCCTACCGTACAGGAGGAGGATTTGGAATCCGCCTAGATGCCGGAAACGGGTTTACCGGAGCAACCATTACCCCTTTTTACGATTCATTATTAGTAAAGGTATCCACTTGGGCTGTTACCTTTGAACAGGCCGCAGCTAAGATGTTTCGGACCCTTAAAGAGTTTCGGATTCGCGGGGTAAAAACAAATATTCCATTTTTGGAAAATGTGGTGCAACATCCCGATTTCCTCAGTGGAAATTACGATACTTCCTTTATTGATACCACACCCGAGCTATTCATTTTTCCAATAAAAAAAGACAGGGGAACCAAGCTGCTCTCCTATATTGGAAAGACCATTGTAAACGGGTATCCGGGCCTCCCTAAAGGAAAAAAACCGTCCTTTTCTGAACCAAGGATTCCAAAAACCTCTTATGATCAGCCTTACCCAAGAGGAACAAAACAAATTCTTGATGAAGGGGGGCCTGAAGGACTGGTTCAATGGATCAAGGAACAACATCAGGTATTGATTACAGACACCACTTTCCGCGATGCCCACCAGTCATTATTTGCAACCCGAGTACGCACCTATGATCTTTTACAAATCGCAGAGGCCACCGGCAAGCTGGTTCCTAATCTCTTCTCCCTTGAAATGTGGGGCGGAGCCACCTTTGATACATCCATGCGCTTTTTGAAGGAGGATCCTTGGGACCGTCTCATCCAATTAAGGGAAAAGGTACCCAATATCTTGTTCCAAATGTTGCTTCGTGGTGCAAATGCCGTTGGATATACCAATTATCCGGATAATGTTATTCGAGAGTTCGTCAGGGTTTCTGCCCGTGCAGGAATCGACGTGTTCCGCATCTTTGACAGCTTGAACTGGCTGGAAGGGATGAAACTGGCCATTGAATCGGTAAGAGAAGAAGGAAAAATCGCGGAGGCAGCGATTTGCTATACCGGAGATATCCTGGATGAAAGCCGGGATAAATACAACCTTCAATACTATGTAAATTTTGCAAAGGAATTAGAAAAGGCAGGGGCACATATTCTGGGCATCAAGGATATGGCTGGACTATTAAAGCCATATGCTGCTGAAAAGTTGATCAAAGCATTAAAGGAAGAAATCGGCATTCCCGTTCACCTTCATACCCATGATACCAGCGGAAATGGAGGGGCAATGCTGCTCAAAGCAGTGGAAGCCGGAGTTGATATAGTGGATGCGGCGGTAAGCTCCATGTCCGGACTTACCTCACAACCCAGTCTGAATGCCTTGGTAAGTGCATTAAAGCATCATGAACGGGATTCCCGGCTATCTGCCAGGAATCTGCAAACACTAAGCGATTATTGGGAAGATGTCCGCCACTACTATCAAGGCTTTGAAAGCGGCATGAAATCCCCCAATACCGAAGTCTACCTCCATGAGATGCCCGGCGGGCAATACAGCAATCTGCAGCAGCAGGCCAAGGGCGTTGGTCTTGGAGATCGTTGGGATGAAGTGAAAAGGGCATATTTCACCGTCAACCGGATGTTCGGGGATATCGTGAAGGTAACCCCTTCCTCCAAAGTGGTGGGAGATATGGCATTGTTCATGGTGCAAAATAACCTGACGGAACAGGATGTTTATGAAAAGGGAGACCGTTTGGATTTTCCCGAATCTGTGGTCCAATTTTTCCAAGGTTATCTCGGTCAACCCTACGGTGGTTTTCCGGAAAAGCTCCAAAAAGTGATTTTAAAGGGACGGGAGGCTTTCACCTGCAGACCGGGAGAACTGCTCCCCCCTGCTGACTTTGAGAAAATTAAAGAGGAATTAAAAGGGAAGCTAAATCGGGAGATTACCGAATATGATGTCCTCTCCTACATCATGTATCCTCAGGTGTTTCTGGAAAAAGAAAAACATACCCAAGAATTTAGTGATGTATCGGTGTTGAATACCCCCACCTTCTTCTATGGACTCCGATTGGGAGAAGAAACCTCCATTGAGATTGAAAAGGGAAAGACGCTGATTGTCCGGCTGATCTCCATCGGAGAATTAGCCAACGACGGAACAAGAACCATCTACTTCCAACTCAACGGTCAGCCCAGGGAAGTAAAGGTACGGGATGAATCGGCCAAAGTAACGATCCAGAAGCGAGAGAAGGTGGATCCTTCCAATCCGAATCAAATCGGTGCTTCCATGCCCGGAAAGGTATTAAAAATCATGGTGGAAGCCGGGGATAAAGTGAAGAAAGGAGAGCATCTCTTTGTAACCGAGGCGATGAAGATGGAAACCACCATTCAGGCTCCCCATGACGCAACGGTTAAGGCAATCCTTGTAAAAGAAGGAGATACGATCGAAACGGGAGATCTGCTTTGTGTGTTAGAATAGTGAAATTCATGTTGTAATAAAGGTCGATAGATGTAAGTAAAAATGAAAATGCACCGTTCAAATAAAAACGGTGCATTTCTGTTGAGCTAACCAATTTAGTGGCGCTAAACCCCTGGGTAAGTGGCTCTAGTGGAAAGGGATTTGGCAAAGGGACTCACTTCTTTCACCTGATCATATGAAAGTCCTGTTTCCACTCCCATTTCCTCCAGCATGAGCAGCAGGTCCTCCGTCGCCGCATTTCCCAAAGCTCCTGGAGAATAAGGACATCCGCCCAACCCCCCCATGGAACTGTCAAATTTGTCGATACCCACCTGCATCGCAGCCAGTGTGTTTACAAGGGCCATCCTTCGCGTATCATGGAAATGACCGGCAAATACCGCTGTCGGATAAAGATCCCTGAGCCGGGAAAACCGGTCATACACCATGCGGGGATTGGCATAACCATTGGTATCGGCAATCACTATTTCATCGGCAGCCAGGTCAACAAATCGTTGGCAGACATGTTGAACCTCCTCAAAGGTCACCTCCCCTTGATAAGGGCAGGTAAATGCCATTGACACATAGGCCCGAACAAAGATATCATGTTCCTTTGCTTTTTTAAAAATCTCCTCACACTCATCCAAAGATTCATCTGTCGTCTTATTGATATTCTTTTTATTAAAGGCTGCACTTGCCCCAATAAACACGGCAATTTGAGGGACTTTTACTTCAATGGCCCGCTGTACCGCCTTGATATTAGGAGTCAATGCAATAAATGTAATGCCCAATCCATTGCAGAAATTGGCAATTTCTTCAGCATCAGCCATCTGCGGCACCCATTTGGGGTGGACAAATGAAGTGGCCTCTATCCGTGAAAAGCCAAGGTTGGCCAACCTGGATATCAGTTCTTTTTTCTGTTCAGTGGAAATCGGCTTCGGTTCATTTTGAAGCCCGTCACGGGGGCTGACTTCAATGATCTCAACTGATTTTGGGATGTTCATCATATCCCCCCCATTAAAATGACCTGGGGAGACCCAGCACATGCTCCGCAATATAAGACAAAATTAAGTTGGTAGATATGGGCGCCACCTGGTACAACCTCGTTTCACGAAACTTCCGCTCAATGTCATACTCCTCGGCAAAACCAAACCCCCCGTGGGTTTGCAGGGCAACATTCGCTGCTTCCCATGAAGCATCGGCTGCCAGCAGTTTTGCCATATTGGCTTCTGCACCGCAAGGTTTTCCTGCATCAAACAGTTCTGCCGCCCGGAATCTCATCAGATCAGCTGCTTCTACATGGATATGAGCCCTTGCAATGGGGAATTGAATTCCCTGATTTTTACCAATGGGTCGCTGAAAGACAACCCGTTCATTGGCATAACGGGTGGCCCGTTCGATAAACCAGCGTCCGTCGCCAATACATTCTGAAGCGATCAGGATCCTCTCCGCATTCATCCCATCCAAAATATAAGAAAATCCCTTTCCCTCTTCCCCAATTAAATTTTCAACAGGAACTTCCAAATCTTCGATAAACAGCTCAGTTGTCGCATGATTCATCATGGTCCGAATGGGACGGATGGTAATTCCGTTTCCAACGGCTTCCCGAAGATTAACGAGCAGCACGGATAAGCCATGGGTTTTCTTTTTTACCTGATCCAGCGGAGTGGTCCGAACAAGAAGCAGCATTAAATCGGAATGTTCCGTCCGGGATATGAACACCTTTTGTCCATTTACGATATATCTGTCGCCCTTTCGTATGGCGGTTGTTTTTAATTGAGTAGTGTCTGTTCCGGTATTTGGCTCGGTTACGCCAAAGGCCTGCAGACGCAGCGTGCCATCGGCAATTTTAGGCAAATAGGTCTCCTTTTGTTCCTTGGAACCATGGCGCAGCAGGGTTCCCATGATGTACATCTGGGCATGGCACGCCCCGGAATTTCCACCTGAACGGTTGATTTCTTCCATAATGATGGACGCTTCTGTCAAGCTCAACCCTGATCCGCCATATTCCTCCGGAATCAGAGCAGCCAAATACCCGGCTTTGGTCAACGCATTTACAAATTCCTCCGGATAGGCATGGGTTGCCTCTAATCCCCTCCAATAACTGTCAGGGTAATTTTTGCATATGGCCCGAACCCCTTCTCGTAAATCATCATAAATTGAATAGTCTCTCATAAATTATCCCTCCATTTTTTTCTGTAGATGCGGGACTAAAGATTTACACGTCTGCTGGTCGAGTTCAATAAAAAAGTATTAATGTCCGCTTCCAACCTAAAGAATGGAGCCCTCAAAAACGTTTAGGCCCCTTCGCTTTTCATGAACTCGAAGGCTATCCTTAGTAGTTACTAGTTTTAACCAATGATTCCTTTTTCACGGTAGGCTTTGATTTCCTCCGCAGTTAATCCATAACGGAGAAGGAGCTCTTCCGTATGTTCCCCTATCATCGGTGCCCCTGTTTTGATCAAACTGGGAGACTTCTCTAGCCGGATGGGCAATCGGGGAACACGGACCGATCCAATTGAGGTATGAGGAGCGGTTTCCATCATTCCTAACGCCTGAAATTGGGGATCATTCATCACCTGGGATACCCTTTGAATCCGAGAACAGGGAACTCCAGCCCGATCCAATTGTTCCAGCCAAAATTCACAGGGTTTCTTCTCTAAGCAATCTTTCAATAATTGATCCAACTCTTGCCGATGGGCCAAACGGTCATGATTATGGACAAACCGTTCATCCTCTGCCCAATCTTCATGGTCCAGAGCCTTTGCCAACCGGCGAAACAGAGAGTCATTAGAAATACCGATCAACAGCAGATCATCCGCTGTTTTATACGCCCCATATGGGGCAAAGGCCGTATGGGAGGTTCCCTGTGGAACCGGGTCAATTCCGTTGGCCTGAAAGGCAAGCAAGTGATAATTCATCCAATAGATTCCGGTTTCATAGAGAGAGGTTCCCACTATTTGCCCCTCCCCGGTTTGGCTTCTGTGATATAAGGCCACCAAAATGGCCATGGCACTCCACATACCGCTGCCCATATCCAATACGGAAACCCCTGATCTCGCCGGTTCATCCGGTCTTGACCCGGTAATGCTGATCATCCCTGTCCTAGCTTGAAGAACGGCATCATAACCTGGTTTTTCCCTTTCAGGACCCTCTTCCCCATAAGCAGATAATGAACAGAATATGAGTCGAGGGTTTATTTGAGATAAAGATGCTGCATCCAAGCCGTATTTCTCGAGGACTCCCCGACGGAAGTTCTCTACCATTACATCCACCTGTCGGGCTAAGCGGCGTATTAGCTCTTGCCCTTCCGGTTGGCGAATATCGATGACCACCGATTGTTTGTTGCGGTTTATCGCCAGAAAATAAGCAGATTCTCCGTTGATGTAGGGACCCATCCCCCGGGCATCATCCCCCTGTTTTGGTCGTTCGATCTTAATAACCTCCGCCCCCAAGTCGGCAAGAATAACCGTTGCACTGGGGCCTGAAATATTGCTGGTCAGATCCAGAACCCGTATTCCATGGAGAGGTCCCCGTTTTTCGATTTCAGACATTAGTTTTCTCCTTTCTATTAGCTTACTTTCCCTGAAAACGAGGTGGCCGTTTTTCCACGAAGGCCCTTACCCCCTCCAAACGATCCTCTGTATCGACACAGCGGTTATAAAATACAATTTCCTCTACTCTTGCCTCTTTATCATCCATGCCAAACAGTTTATCAATGGCTTCTTTACAGGCTTGGACAGCCAGAGGAGCATTTCGGGAAATCATTTCGGCAAGATCCAGTGCTTCTTTTTTAAGATTCTCGGAATCTGTTAATCGATTTAACAAACCAGCACGATCTGCCTCTTCAGCCGAGACAAAACGTCCTGTACAGAGCCATTCCTTTGCCCGATGAACCCCGATCCGTTTTGACAGTAAACGGGATCCGCCACCACCTGGCATGATGCCCCGGGTGACTTCAGGCAAGCCAAAGGTTGCCGTTTTCGCTGCGACAATCATGTCGCAATTAAGGACCAATTCAAATCCTCCGGCCAATGCATACCCATCCACTACCGCAATTACTGGTTGTGGCATATCTGCAATGGCGTAAAACATTTCTTCGAAAAGCTTGTGCTGATCACGCCACTCGGTTTCCGTCATATTGTTTCTTTCTTTCAGATCAGCCCCTGAACAAAAAGCCTTTGAATTTGAGGAAGTAAGCAATACCGCCCGAACATCGGAATTCCCGACGGTTTTACAAACCTCCAGTAACTGTTTGGCCATTTCCGTGTTAAAGGCATTTCTAGCTTCTGGACGGTTTAACACAATTTCGGCAATTGTTCCTTCTGCCCCAATTCTCTTCCATTCAACATGTGACATTCCCTTCACTCCTCTTGTTTTTATTCGTTATAGATGTGGCATTAAAGATTCACACGTCTGCTTGTCGAGTTCGAGCAAGAAGTGAAAAAGTTCGCCTCTAGTCTGAAGAACGGGGCCCTCTAAAACATTTGGGTATTTCATAGGTGGAGCCAGTTTGAAGGATGATTCCCGTTCTTCAACCCTACGCTCAGTACGAACTCGAAGGCTGTCCTAAGTGAATTCTTTAATTCTGTCCATATAACACAGGAAGTAGATTTAAAGAACAAATTGTATTAAGACTCTGGATAAGTTTGGATGAAAAATTCTCGCAAATCATGAATTTGATCAAATTGATAGACCTGCTGAACCAAGAATTGCTGTTGTGAAGAAGATATGGGAAGGGTAAAGGCATTTTGCCAATCTGGCTTCCACCTCACATCCTAGTACAAAGGCAAAGAGGACATCTTTTCCCGACAATCCCATCGTTTCAACATAGGCTAATATGGCCGGAAAAACCGGGGCGCTTGGATGAAGAACCGTCTCCAACAGGGTATCATCAAAGTCAAAGATATGGGATGACATCCCATTCACCAGAGAAGCAAACAATAGATTTGTCTTTAATCCTCGACCCAAAATTGTAGCTTGTTCATTCCCTCCAACCCATTGGGCCACCTTCAGCACCATATCCACCGACGGATGATCAACTGCTCCGATGGCAACTCCTAGCCAATTGAGGAGACTTCTTTTGGCTTCCTCTATGGTTTCTGACGGAAGATCCTCATAACTTGTGTGAAGCAAATTGTGGACGAGTGTTTCTGTAACCACCGCTGCTCTCCCTCCTTTTTCATTGGATTCGAAATTGTTCCCTCCCAGTTCGAACAAATCGTTTCCGTAAATATCGTTTGCAACAATGACTGGAAAATTTTCCACTTCCAATTTACGGATGGCTTCCGTCCCTAAATCCTCATAAGCAACCACTTCCACCTTTTTAATTGCCCGGGCAATAAGGGCCCCCGCTCCACCCACTGCCGCTAAATACACGGCTTGATGCCTCTTGATCGCTTCCTTCACTTCCTCATTTCTTTTCCCTTTTCCGATCATCACCTTTAATCCCATCTCAAGAAGCTTCGGAGTATATTTATCCATTCTCCCACTAGTGGTCGGTCCAGCTGAACCAATCACCTCACCCGGTTTGGCTGGTGTGGGTCCCACATAGTAAAGGGTTTGGCCGACGATGTCAAAAGGAAGAGAGTCTCCCTTTAACAGGCTTTCAAACATCCTTTTGTGGGCGGCATCCCGTGCCGTATACATGATTCCGGTCAGCATCAAACGGTCTCCCGTCTTTAAAGTGGGAAGAACATCTTCAGGAATAGGGGTTCTTAAATGCTGAATTCCCATCGAATTCACCTCGTCTCCTTCACTATATAGAAACGGTTTTATGGCGGCTGGCATGACATTGAATATTAACCGCCACTGGCAGAGCGGCAATATGTGTGGCATAAACCTCAATATGAACGTCCAAGGCGGTGGTCCTCCCCCCCATTCCCTGGGGACCTATACCAAGCTGATTGATTTTTTTGAGCAGATCCAATTCCAACTGGGCAATGTCTTTTCTTTCATGACGGATACCAATATTCCGAAATAAAGACTTCTTCGCCAGATATGCCGCTTTTTCAAAGGTCCCTCCGAGACCAACACCGATTACCATTGGAGGACAAGCATTGGGTCCGGCCAGTTTTACCGTCTCTATGATAAAATCCTTTACTCCCTCTAATCCGTCGGAAGGGGTTAACATTTTTAACCGGCTCATGTTCTCACTCCCAAATCCCTTGGCTGCCATATGAATGGTACATGTTTCTCCATTGACCAGTTCAATATGAACCACACCAGGGGTATTATCCCCTGTATTTTTTCGGTTTAGGGGATCATGAACAACGGAGCTTCTAAGGTACCCTTCCCCATATCCCTGCCGTATTCCTTCATAGATCGCATCATATATACTTCCGCCAACGATATGGCAGTCTTGACCTAGTTCCACAAGAAATACAGCCATTCCCGTATCTTGGCACATGGGCACATGTTGTGTGGAAGCGATCTGAGCATTTTCTATCAATTGGTTTAAGATGTCTTTTCCCAACTCAGATTCTTCCTCTTGTAAGGCACGTTGAAAGGCATCCAACACATCTTCTCCTAATTGGGTATTTGCTTTTTGACACAGCTCCTTTACGGCATCCACCACTTTGTTATAGTTTATTTGCCGCATCATGTTCCCTCCCATGACAGAATTGATGACGTCTACACCAACCGGCTGACATCTTTTACCTCCTCCAAGTTCATTAGCATTTCCGCCAGCTGATTTACCTTATTGGAGGTTAACCCCTTTGAAGCCAGTTGGGAAAATTTATCGATGAGTTCTTTTTCAGTGGCAGGATTTTCAGGATCTCCTTTCGGATAAAAGGTTTCTTTTTGCAGGATGGTGCCGTCTTTCAGACGAATGCTAACCCGGGCAGGCCAAACCTTCGGATAACGCTGGTTATATTCTTCATTAACCCTTAAAGTAATTCTTTCCATCATGTTTCTAATCTCGGGATCATCTAGATTTTCCTCAGTAAACTCATCTAACCCGGCTTTTCCTTTTTTTAGCATGAGTGCAGAGGCATAGGGTAAGCTGAATTTGGCTTCATAGACGCTTTTCGGATCATATTTTTCCGTAATATTTAAAGCAACCTGATAAACCTCAATCAATACCTGATCAATTCTATTCCATAAATCATCATGCTCTTGAACCATTTCTTGCAGAAGGTCTAATGTGGGATGAATATGCCGACAGCAGGAATGGATTTTAAAGGTGTTCTCTACAATTTTGTATGATTCGCCCAATCCCTGGAATAGAAGGTAAGTATTCACTTCTTTTACTAATCCGGCAAAGAATCCCCTTCTTCCTTCCAAGATACGGGTGGCTCCTGTAAACCGTTCTTTTGCCAAAGCAGCAGAAAGCAATCCGTTTGCAGCCGCCTTCGCGGGATGCAGCTGCTTGCTCATGGCCCCATCTTCTATAAACTCCCACAACCCTGCAGCTTGGGTTCCTGCACTCCCAAAGGCATGGATCATCTCCTCCACACTAAGCTGAAGGATTTTCCCCACCGCTGCAGCTGCACCAAAGGTTCCTACCGTTCCGGTGGTATGAAATATATCATAATGGGAAGGAGTAACCGCCTCACCTATACGGATCCCCACCTCAAACCCAAGGGCTACTGCTTCCACTAATTCTTTTCCCGTTACATTCTTCCACTCTGCTGCGGCAAAGGCTGCTGGAATAATAGATGCCCCGGCATGTAGAATCGACGCTTTATGCACATCATCCAACTCTAGAATATGTGAAGATCCTCCGTTTACAAGGGCAGCATAATGGGCGGACGTCTTTTCAAAACTGACAAAGTTGGTGGCTTGAGGATTTCCGCCAAATTGTTTTAGGGTTTGGTTCAAAATCAGGGCTGGTTTTTCTTTTCCTCCGGCTATAGCTGAACCCACCCAATCCAGGATTGATCGTTTGGTAAACTGGACCGCTTCTTCTGTCATTCCGTCAAAACGATGGTTTACCACATACTCCGCAAACTTTCTGGAGTAAGTCATCTTTCATCTCTCCCATCTTAATTTGAATCTTCCAATTTCATTTGAAATTCTAGTCAATCTATCGATTCGCAACGAAACATACATGACCCAACAGCTCACAAGTGGATATTGATCAGCCTAGATCATTAAGAAAGTTAATTTATAATTTTTGGTTTAGCATCGCTTTTGCCTGTTTATAGACGGGGTAATCCACCATTTTTCCCTTAACAGAGATAGCAGCAATTCCATTTTTCTCAGCCTCCTCAAAGGCAGCCACAATTTCCTTTGCTTCTTTCAACTCCTGTTCTGAATAAGAAAAAACGGAGTGTACTACATCCAACTGTTTGGGATGAATAGTCAATTTCCCTTTATACCCTAACTGCTTGGCATGGTTTGCTTCTCTTTGCAGCCCGGCAGAATCATGGATATCGGGATAGACGGAGTCTATGGGGGGATTAAGTTTTGCCGCCCTGGAAGCAATCACGATCCTGGAGCGGGCATACAACAATTCCGTTCCCTCCCCGGTCCTTTGGCTCCCTATATCTAGTGAAAAATCAATGGAGCCAAAAGCCAAACGGGAAATCATCGGTTCACTGGAAGCAATCTCAAAGGCAAATTCCACACCTACTGCTGATTCTATAATAGGCAAGATTTCAAAGGTTCGATTTTCCGAGAGTAAAGAACGGATTAGCTCTCCCGCTTTTCTCACATCCTCTCCCCTCTCGGCTTTGGGGAGAACAATACCACTTGCCCCATATCGAACAGCGCATTCCAAATCTTTTTCCCAGAAAGGAGTCGTCACATCATTGATTCTCACAAAAATCGGCTTCTCCCTGGCTAAAGACATTCCATGGGAGGCAATCTCTCTTCCCTGTTCCTTCTCTCCCAGGGCCAAAGCATCTTCCAAATCAATAATGACCGCTTCTGCCTGGGAACGAATAGCCTTCTCGATGATTCTAATATCTGTTGCCGGGACAAAAAGATAAGAACGAATATTTCTCATGAATTCCCCCCTCTTTCTCTCCTCTTTGGATATTGTATCCAATCTTAGCTACAAAAGAAACTTATTTTTTAAAATATTTTAGCATAGCCTGACCAGTCCGTATGATATGCATCTCCATGATAGACCTTAGCTTCACCGGATCTTTCTCTTTCACCGTATCTACCATGATTTTATGCTCTTGGTTAGATTGACTCATCGTATCAGGCATGAGGTTGGGTGCATAAGGAGGGTAACCATTCCATAGAGTCTGGATAACCATTTCAATTCTCTTCCATTCGCACCCCTTTCTAAGCAAACGGTGAAACTGGTCATTCAATTGAGTAAATTGTGGTATATTGTTGGTTTTAATGGAATGATCCATCTTTTCCACCAATTCTTCCAATAGGATAATATCTTCCTTTTTTAAGTGGTTAAGAGACTTTTCGACCGCCAGTCCCTCCATTTTAGATCGTAAATAGTAGATTTCTTCAATATCATCCTGGGATAGCGTGGTGACCACTGCTCCCTTATGGGGAACCATCTCCACCAAACCCTCCATCTCCAATCTTCTTAAAGCCTCCCGAATGGGCATCCGGCTGACTCCCAGCATTTCAGCCAATTCCTCTTGCACCAGACGTTCGCCCTGGGCAAATTTTTGACTCAGGATGGCATCCCTGAGAGTAGCTGTCACCTTTTCCTGAAGGGTTGAGTTATCCAGCTTGATCTCACTTAGTCTGCCCAAAGAACATTCACCTCCTATAAATCATGTCTATCGATGATTCTCAGTTTCCCATTTTGACATACGTCTCTCTTGCTTGGACAGGATTAATGTCAAAGGAAGAACAAAGGCCAATATCAAAATGACCACCCATTTCACTCCACTCCAATTCCACTCTGACCAAATATATCCAAGCAGCGTGGAGCCTAAACTGCCTCCCGTGTAATAGGATACTAAATACATTCCTGATGCCGCACCCTTCCCCTGTTTTGCCTTACTGCCGATCCAACTACTGGCTGCAGAATGGGCGGTAAAATGCCCCCCTGTAAAGAGAAGTAGGCCAAGGACAATCCATAGTACCCCTTCTGCTCCCGATAGGAGGATTCCGATTATACCTGTAGTGGCGCCAATCCGTATCAGATTAAGCAACCCCAGTCGATGAGAAAGAAAACCGAACAATGGTGTGACAATCATCCCCATCACGTAAACCAAGTGAACTACTCACCACTTAACGTGTCCACGTTTGAAGTGGGAGCTTCCTAATCAAAGATTAGAGATTTGTTTCAAGCGAAGTTTGGTATTTAAGTTTCCACCTAATGGTTCAGGCAACCCTTATTCGCTTTGGATGGTTCACGCATCCATTATCCCTCACTGCTTGTATCAGATAGGGAATACCTGTATAGGCTTGTCTTAGAATATTAAGACTACCGTTAATATCTGCATTTATCAGTTGATTTTGATTGGTGCAAAATAGCCTCCTCTTTATTCGTCTGTTTTTGTTGTAATATTCATCTGTACAAAGCGTTGAATTGGGATTTGGACAAAGGTTTTTATTGGATTATGCTGTTTGATCTCTTTGATCTCGCCAATGACGATTTTCCCCACTTGATAGGTTTTTGCTAGCTCGATTATTTT
>NZ_JAKIHL010000018.1 GCF_021608135.1 Microaerobacter geothermalis | reverse complement strand
AAAGGCGAGCTCGGAGAAAAAATCTCACAAGCCCGCATTTAATCACCCTTGGCGTCAATATAGACACCTACAACGTACGTCAAGGATACCACATCGGGCGTAAAATTTCTACCTGCTGTTACAACAGATAGGTCATCCTTCATCCCTTAATGGCCCTAATAGCTTGTATCGTGAATGAAATCAAGGGCGAGGGACAGCGAGGGCTTTGCCTTTACCCTTGATGAAATGAGCGATACAAGCTAACATCCCTCAAGGGATGAAGAACATCTAAAAAAGAGACAGAATCACTGACGTTTTAATATGACATTTTCACTAACGCTTGACAGAGGGTTGGGATAATTCACTGGAAAATGAGGATAAATTAGGTGTTTATGAGGATGAAATATTGAAGGAAGTTCTTAAATGGGATTTATCCTGTTAAAACGGGGAAATATCCCGATTTTATTCTGAGTTATCCGAAAACTATTGCAAGAAATTTTTTCTAGTTTATGATAAAAGAAACAGCCACCACCAAGACCTGATTTTCGCCGAATCACTTGGTGGTGGCAAGGCACGACCCTTTTATAAAAAGGATCTTAGTATGTATTGTAAAATACTGAGATGCGAATTGTAAACGGGTTAATCCGCCAAGGAAGGTGGAAATGCAGAATAAGTAGGCAGAATTAAAAACGATGAACAAAGACGAGCGTGTTTAGTAATCGATACTGTGTGACTAAATCAGTGATTCATTAATTAAAAAAGGGGTGTTTGTTTTGAAAAAATTTATTTTCTTTCTTGTTATGCTAATGGTTATCTCTTCTGTAAATGTTAGTGTTTTTGCTGCATCTAATACAGATCAGAAGATTGATAACTTTAGGGGATACTTAGTAGAAAAAGCTAAGAACGATAAATTTACTGCAAATAATCTTGAAAAGTTTGATAAATTATCAAAAAAGGAAAAGGGTAAATTTGTTGAGTTAATATATAACAAGGAAATTAAGGAGAAAGCTATTAAAGCTTTAACCGATATAGGAATTGGGGATGAAGTAAAACTCGCTAACGGTGATGTTATCGTTAAGGCTGAATATGAAGACTCTTTTATCACTAATAAAAAATCGGGAGTACAAGTTCTTTCAACGGAGCAAAGCGGATGGGGCTCTTATAAATGGACTATGACAGTTCTAGGTATTCCTGTTACTTCATTACAAACCAAAGTTTACTATACTTATGATGGATCTACTAACAAAGTAATTAGATCTGATAATGCGATTAATTCTCATTCAAACTATGATCCATTAATTATTGTAACAGACGGTGTTTCTAGTCATTGGAAGAGTGGTGACTATGCATATGGAAACGGTCCTTTTACAATTTATGGAACAGCAAGTTTTGGATTTGTATCGGCTTCTGTAGCAATTATTGTTAAGACTAAGCCCGGATACGTGACTGGTTGGAAGGAAAGTATTTAATATCAAATTTTTAGTTATTACCCAAGAGGCTATTACTTAAGTTTCTTGGGTAATATAAACTATAAGTCCAGCGGTAATATGTCAAGCCCCTGAATCGTGAAAATTGGAAATTATTTTGGCTCAGAACACAATGACTCAGGGAAAAAGGCAATACCAAAAAAATCCAGTCCAGATCATTTACTGAAACTGGAAATATTACCGAAGGATGTTAAGGGGGCGATTAATGGTTCGCCGCTTTCACCTTCCTTCCAGGCGTGTAGAGTTGGACGTTGCGTAGCAGCGCATCGACCAGACGCACAAGTTTTCTTGCCGTTAAGACGAGGGCGCGTTTGTGTTGATACTTAGGCACTTCATTATACTTCTTCCGGTAATATTCACCGAATTCCGGTTCGCGGTTTTTCACCGAGTTGGCAGCTTCAACAAGGTAATAGCGAAGGAATCGGTTGCCGGAACGAATGCGTTTCGTGTTTTCGGCCTCAAAGCCTCCGGACTGGTGTTTACGCCATGTCAGGCCCGCATATTTGGCCACAGCGGCTTGATCGCTGAAGCGGTCGATGTCGCCGATTTCAGCGAGAATACCGGCGGCATATACACGATCAATGCCAGGTATGGAGACTCCGGTCCGCATGATTGATACAGACCGCCAGCCACCCCCTAAAGGGAAGGTGTCTGTATGGCGAACCAGCCTACCATGCGGACTACTCACCATCAAGGGTAAAGTGAACGGGCTAGCATGAATGTATAACTTGAATATTTTTTGGTTTTCAAAGAGCAAAATTCAACTGGAAATTCTTTAAATCTAGTTGGTTAAACATATTATACGAGTCGGTTAAACATATTATACGAGGGATGATAAAACATGAAATTCAGAAAAAAAGATTACATTATTACTTTTTTCCTGACTTATTTAATAGTAGTTATTACAGTCTTAAATATAAACTTTATTGTGGGAAATAGAGATGAATCTATTTATTTATCGTCATTTTTTCCAGCATTCTTTTGGAGTTTAATTATTGGGACAATTACTAATTTAATATTCAAAAAAAAAGGATTAACCTCGGATATTCCAGCTATCTATATAAGTGGCACTAAAGATTTACAATTGGATACAAAGACGATCAATTACCTTCCGAGGTGACTTGTTGATTTTGGAAACAAATCCCTGGATAACCTTACGGATTTCTTCGACAGTTTTGTAGAATACGTTGTAGATGACTTTCGTATAGCTTAACTTCATATGGTAATAAATGGGCATTGGGTAGTGTCAAAAATCTTATGAAAAATAGCTCGAACTACCGCTAGGAGGGATCCATCTAGCACCAGTTAGCGAAAACCCGTGCTCTCGCTCTTGACAAACACCATCCAAAGAGTCTGCTCTTTGTGAACGAGGGCGAAGGGAACGGATCAAAGCGCATGCCAAACAGCCCTCGTCTTTTGCAAGTGTACTCTTTGGCTGGTTCGGTTTGTCAAGAGTACGCTCCGCCGAGAGCTGGTAAACTCGGGCTCAGCTAAACAGATCAAAACTAGGCTGACTGCTCTTGAATAATCAACCCTTGAGCCATATCGATCAGTTTGCACCATCGTGCCGGCATATGCGGCAGAGCGGCAAGTTCGGGAATTGTGACAGGAACTTTCCCTTCCAATGCTGCATGAGGGCGCAGAAAGTTAAAGTAGGTGACAAACAAGGTGACGAAGGTAACCGAACCCTCCTGCGAGCCGAATCCGTACGTTTGGCGGTAATCGCCTTTAAAGGTGCGGTTGAGACGCTCAATGATCTGTTTAAGCGGGCGGTATTCCGTGGAGACCGGATCCTCATTGGTTAGGCCGATCACTTTGTGAATATCGAAATGAATCCCGTGCTGAGCGAAATAGTGTTGAGCCAGGATGTAGATGGGATTGCCGTCTACAACAAACGTTAAATCCTGCGGAATCTCGTTGAACTTTTGCAGCACCTGATCCAAGGCTTTGATCGCCGCCAGCGTATCCCGTTTCGGCGAGACAGGGTAGGATAAGATCACTTTCTTGACGGTATCGAAGAAAAAGAAGAGATAATGCCACTGTCCTTCCACGCGGATATAGGTTTCGTCGCCGCAAAAGGAGCCCGAGAGCTCATAAGGGTAACGATCGACAAAGGGCTTGAGGATAAGAGCTACAGCGTTGGAATAATTGATGACGGTCTGATGAGAAATTGAAAGGCCATGAACGTTTTTCATCAGCGCCGCCGTTTTTCGGGCAGACATGCCGTAATTGACGTGATAGGTCATAATGAGCCCCAGAGTATGCGCAGACACATGGATCCGGGAAAGATCGACTTTTGGCAATACGGGTGACGAGTTATCCAAAGGCTTGTAGTTAAATTGAAATTGGCGGTAGAGGTAGTGCACTTTAAATTCATGAGGAACTTCTTGGAAGCGGCGCTTTTGTGCAGCATTCATCGCTTGAAGGTTTCGCAGATAAAAAGGGCAATCGTCATGCTTGCATTTGAAAATCCAAAAATCCTTGCGCTCTTTGATTTTTTCCAAAGTCTTCAGGCAATGCGGGCATTTGAGGATGGCCGCTTTGGAATAGTAATTGCGAAAATTAAAGCGGCAGTCACAGACTTTGCACCAAAACTGGCCTCTTCCTCCGGTGTTATCGTATAGATACTCATGGGGGGCCTGGCATCTGGGGCAAGTGAGGGTATTGGGTACTTTCACCTTGCTGTCCTGATGTCGTTTTACCAGCTTCAGCGGTTTCTCGTGTTTGGCCTCATAAGCGAGTAATAACGTTTTGTAATCGAGCTTTTCGGGGATTTTAATCACCGGTAAGGCGTTGACCTGAAGGGGCCGATACGGTTTGTTCACCGGTTCATCGTAGACATGACGAGTAAGCGATTTTCCCAAGAAAAGACCGATCAGATATACAATAATTTTTTGCTGAACAAAAATCACTGACAAAAGGTGCGACAAAAGTGTTATCATAAAGGCATGCCACCTCACCTTGGTTATGGTTTTTGTTTGGAGTAGACACCTAAACAAATAACCTAAAACTTGGGGGTGGCAACCTTTTTTTAAAAAAGCTTGTTATTTCAAGAAAAATTCAAATTAAAACAAAGAGATTTTTGACAATACGGATGTCAACATAGGGGTGTGCACAAGCAAATTCCTCACAGTTTATTTTCCAGGGTCGAACCACCATAAAAAGCCTCGTATTACTACTGCTACCCAAAGCTATTAACATTATGGGAGATAAAGTATATGGCTAAACCATTTTCATGTCAGGGGTGTGGCTAAAAAGTCATGTATGTTTATTTTTAAAATCCATATTACAAGTTTCAATTCCTCATAGGTAATCCGTAAACTTATGAACCAATGTACCATTGGATTTTACAATTCGAGTTTCAATTCCTCATAGGTAATCCGTAAACGTCCAATTTGACAGATTACCTTCCTCAAATTGTGGGTTTCAATTCCTCATAGGTAATCCGTAAACTCAAACATCGAGTTATTTTATCGAATTCATTCAATTGTTTCAATTCCTCATAGGTAATCCGTAAACATTGCATAGTCATTTCACCTCTCTTAATCAAAAGTGTTTCAATTCCTCATAGGTAATCCGTAAACCCCCATCACCAGATGGAAAGAAAGGGGATAAGCGAGTTTCAATTCCTCATAGGTAATCCGTAAACCATTCCTGATGAGGATGGAAAATATTTTCCTCCTTGTTTCAATTCCTCATAGGTAATCCGTAAACATAAAGACAGCGAATTATGAATTTAAAAAGTTCCGTGTTTCAATTCCTCATAGGTAATCCGTAAACGGCAGCGATAATGACTAAGATCTCGCTCATTAAATGTTTCAATTCCTCATAGGTAATCCGTAAACGCATTGGTTTGGGTATCATCGCTGGTATTCTGAGGAGGGTTTCAATTCCTCATAGGTAATCCGTAAACCTTGCAATATTTTCAACCCCTTGGTATCTAAATGTGGTTTCAATTCCTCATAGGTAATCCGTAAACCTTGCCACCGGATGCACAGGGCTTACTTTTTCACCTGTTTCAATTCCTCATAGGTAATCCGTAAACACTGCAGGAACCGGAGAACTGTTTGCGGGAGCAGGAAGTTTCAATTCCTCATAGGTAATCCGTAAACGTTGCTCCTGCTTTCAAAATAAATCCATCCGGGAAAGTTTCAATTCCTCATAGGTAATCCGTAAACGCACAAGCTGTTCGTTCAGTTTATGTTCAATTCTTTGGTTTCAATTCCTCATAGGTAATCCGTAAACTTTTACATCTACGCCATCGATGACGAGTTTATCTATGTTTCAATTCCTCATAGGTAATCCGTAAACGTTTTTGGACGTCCTTGTACCTTTGGTTAATTTCGTGTTTCAATTCCTCATAGGTAATCCTGTGAAAATGCACTTTATCTTGTCAAAGATAAAGTGCATTTTTTCAAATTTAAAGGATTGTTTCTACCAAATAATGTGCTAATATTTTTTCAGATTCAGTAAATTCATTGCTGGGGGGCGTAGCTTCGTAATGAGCGTTTGTTTGCGAAGCAAGCAAACGCGAATGAGAAGAGAGCAAGCGTAAGCGCGGTAGATACGCTCCATGAATGAGGGATGGACATGATCCTCATCTATGAATGTGCACAAACACTGGCCTCTTATGCGAAACAGGGTAGAAATAACCACTTCCCAGACTTTCATCAATGTCCTGCCTGTAAAGCGCAAAATCGCCTCAAAAGACATGGCTTCTATGAACGGAATGCCTTGGAAGACGGTGTTTCCTACCGCATTCCCATCTGTCGTCTCAAATGTCGTTCTTGTAACCAAACCTTTTCCCTTCTCCCCGACTTCCTTATTCCCTATTTTCAGTACACCTTATCCTTTGTGATGAAGAGATTGAAGGAGAGATTGGTTCAGGCTAAAACGCCTATGAATGAGAGGATCCGGCAATTAATCAGGTTCTATGTCAAACGGTTTTGTAGCCAGCTCACTCAAGTAATAATGTTCTTTCGTCATCAAGGATGGAAGGAGAAGATCCCGGATGATGAAAAAGCAAAAGCCATAAACCTGCTTGAAATGATCTCAGCTTTTGGCGAAGCACCCTTCTTAAGAAGGTCACGAGGTCACTTCCAACGCAGCTTTATGGCCAAGTAACTTGCATATTCATTGTACCACAGGGAGTCCAAATAGAAAATAATCACCCTTCCACATAACCTTTTCATAGTGACTATTCTTCGACTCCCTTACAATAGAAATCAGTATATATACTAGGTTAGCCGGCTAGCCTCTCTTTCAAATGATGATGAGGAGGCAGCAATATGGATGAAAAAACACGCGAAAGCATCGCTTTGTTCCGTTTTGGGCTCATTGCCCCGTTGATGAACGGACAGGTGAAGGATCCAAAAGCGTATCTACAGAAACTCGCCAGCCAGAAACACCAGGTACCTTATTATGGGGAACGCGAATTTGTTGCAAAAACGATTCAATCTTGGCTTCGCTGCTACCAACGATACGGATTTGAAGCCTTAAAACCAAAACACCGATCAGATCGAGGGACATCCCGCGCCTTAACTTCGGAAGACCAGGATCATCTTTTGTCGTTGAGGAAAAAGCATCCGGGAATACCGGCATCCGTGTTTTACGATCAATTAATCGAAGATGGAGAGATTCTTCCGAAGGAAGTCTCCTACACAACCATATACCGTTTATTAAAAAAACACGGCCTACTCGGGAAAGAACTGCTGCAAAGTCCGGATCGTAAACGCTTTGCTTACGACACTGTCAATATGCTATGGCAAGGAGATCTGAGTGAAGGTGTGTATCTGTCGACGGATTCGGGGAAGAAGCTGAAAACGTATCTTATTGCTTTCATCGATGATTGCAGTAGAATTGTTCCTTTTGCACAGTTCTTCCCGAATGAGAAATTTGATGGACTCCGTACCGTCTTTAAAGAAGCACTGATTCGCAGAGGGCTTCCTAAAATCGTCTATGCAGACAATGGTAAGATATATCGTGCCGACACATTACATGTGGCTTGTGCCAGCCTTGGCATTACCCTGACGCATACGCAGCCCTATGATGCGGCTAGTAAAGGCAAAATTGAACGGTTTTTTCGTACCGTGAAAACGCGCTTCTTTACCCGGCTTAGGGTACGTCCAGCGACTTCTTTGCAGGAATTGAACGAGCGGTTCTGGCAATGGCTAGAGGAAGATTACCATCGAAAGCCGCATGCTTCCCTAGAGGGTAAAACCCCGCTAGAGGTGTATCTCTCTCAGGTGGATCGTGTGCGTATGTTAGGGGATCCGGCTCTACTCGATCCATTGTTTCTTAAACGCGACCATCGAAAAGTCAAACACGACGCAACCTTTTCCTTGCATGGACAGCTTTATGAAGTCCCTCCCCGGTTTATCGGCCAACGCATCGAGGTGCGCTATGATGAAAGCAACATTTGGGTCTATGAAGATGGACAAGCGATCATAGAAGCGAAACCGGTCAATTTTACGGATAATGCTCATGTCAAACGGGATCGTCCCCAAATGTCCTTTCAATCGTTGACCGAGGAGGGAGAGCATGTATAAGTCCTTTTATTCCCTTACTCGTACGCCTTTTGGAAAAGAAATAAAAGAAATGGATGCTTTCGCTTCTACCGCTTTTAAGGAAGCGACCGCGGCATTGAACTATTTGAAGAACACACGTGGCATGGGTGTCTTGGTCGGTGAGCCCGGTGTGGGTAAAACATTCGCTTTACGCTCTTTTGCAAAAAGTTTGAATCCATCTTTGTACAAGGTGATGTATTTTCCGCTTTCCACCGGCTCGGTGATCGATTTTTACCGGGGACTGGCTTATGAACTGGGCGAAGAACCGAAATACCGGAAAGTGGATCTTTTTCGCCAGATTCAACTCGCAGTGCAACGTTTCTATTCCGAACGTAAGATAACCCCCGTGTTTATTTTGGATGAAATGCAGATGGCCAAAGACCAATTTCTCCATGATGTGAGTATCCTGTTTAACTTTTATATGGATTCAAAAAATCCTTTTGTGCTTGTTTTTACGGGTTTACCCCATCTCCTGCACCGTCTCGCGTTAAACCAAAATCGTCCGTTAGCCCAACGGATAATCATGCGTTACAAATTGGAAGCACTAACGAGAGAAGAGGTCGCTGGCTATGTGCAACATCATATGGAGATGGCGGGTGCCCATCATGCCATCTTTACCGAAGATGGCATAGAAGCGATGGCCTCACGATCAAGAGGTTGGCCTCGTTTAATCAATAATCTCGCTACGCATGCATTAATGTATGGATGTCAATTAAAAAAAGAACAAATTGATTCGGAAGTCGTCCGTATGGCTGCAGAAGAGTTAGCGATGTAACGATCAATCATAATGGGAGGGTCAGATGCAATGGATATCACCCATGATTTAATCTACTGTGAGGAAACGGATCGTTGGGAGGCTTATTCGCAAAATGAGTATTGTTTTGATATGTATTGTGGCGAACTTTTATCCATTCGTATCGGAGAAGATTTTCTTTCTTGCCGATTGGAATTAGACACCCAATGGTATGTGTTATTTGGCCATACGACATTTGAATTTACTAAATTTTATTTGCACCCCAATGAAAGATATACAGTGATTATAGATTGAACCAATCACTCCCCAGCCCTTCATGGGCTTTTCTTTTTTGTTATAACCGTTTCCTCTATTCTACTTACTTGTAACATAAAATAGACATCTTCGGGTTCCTTTTCTGCGCTAAAATAATGTGCAAAACCGCAACCAAAGATTGTGAAAACGGAAGATGATTTTCAGTTTAGAAAGAATGACAACACTTAAGCAATGTGAAAAAGACCGTCCTAATTAATCTGCAAGTTTACACTTATAGGTACGATCAAAACCTGTAGTGAATGCGGAAATCCGGGATATTTACACGGGTTTCAATTCCTTATAGGTACGATCAAAACCTGTTCATGATTATGGTATTACAAGCTGGTATTTGTGTTTCAATTCCTTATAGGTACGATCAAAACCCATCGCCATTAAAATTCCCGTCATCTGGAAAGCCAAGTTTCAATTCCTTATAGGTACGATCAAAACCGAACATCAAAAAGACGACCGACAGCAGAAAATTTCAGTTTCAATTCCTTATAGGTACGATCAAAACTTTCCTATGACTATGTAAGGTATTTTTCAAATGGCACAAGTTTCAATTCCTTATAGGTACGATCAAAACCGAGACGTGGCTGTTCCTTTGCGGAGAGTTACACAATTTGGTTTCAATTCCTTATAGGTACGATCAAAACCCATGAATGGTATATTTAAAATCGCTTACTTTAGTTTGTTTCAATTCCTTATAGGTACGATCAAAACTGTCGAGGCTGAAAAAAATTCAATTGTATTTTTTGGTTTCAATTCCTTATAGGTACGATCAAAACGGATGAAAACATGATCATGCAACAAATGATGCAACCGTTTCAATTCCTTATAGGTACGATCAAAACTACACTTTGAAATGAGGTGCAAAGCGATTGATTAAAGTTTCAATTCCTTATAGGTACGATCAAAACACAGTCCGGTGATTTGATAAGTATTGGCTGAAATAGGTTTCAATTCCTTATAGGTACGATCAAAACCCGCCCTACGGGCGGTCGCCTGCTACATCCACCTTCGTTTCAATTCCTTATAGGTACGATCAAAACACAAAAGAACCACCACCTAAAGAAGGGGAGAGGGTGTTTCAATTCCTTATAGGTACGATCAAAACTTTGAAATGGAATCCCTATATGTAAGTATTTCATCAGTTTCAATTCCTTATAGGTACGATCAAAACTTTTCTTTTAATGCTTTTAGCATTTTCGTTATTAAGTTTCAATTCCTTATAGGTACGATCAAAACGCCTAAAAAGCCAATCAAGCCTACGGAGTATTTGATGTTTCAATTCCTTATAGGTACGATCAAAACTTTCCCTCATTTATTGGAGGAGTTCTTTCGTATTCAGTTTCAATTCCTTATAGGTACGATCAAAACGTTCGCAACGTTTTTCACCTTCAAATACAATTTTTGGTTTCAATTCCTTATAGGTACGATCAAAACTTAAAACAGTTATTGATCAACTAAAATTGTTAAAATGTTTCAATTCCTTATAGGTACGATCAAAACTCAAGTCCAAGGATTAGATAATGGAACGACATACTAGTTTCAATTCCTTATAGGTACGATCAAAACCAACAATAGGAAAGCCTACTTGACTAACCATAGAAAGTTTCAATTCCTTATAGGTACGATCAAAACAAATACGCAATCTGCATTTGACTGGCCGAAATTTCTTGTTTCAATTCCTTATAGGTACGATCAAAACTTGATCGAGACGCTATGATGCAATGTGCGGATTGGTGTTTCAATTCCTTATAGGTACGATCAAAACTTAGCTTTTTACCATCTCAAATTGTGAACGTTATTGGTTTCAATTCCTTATAGGTACGATCAAAACTGTTTTTGATGTGGAACTTCGGCAAAGCGGAAAGTTTTGTTTCAATTCCTTATAGGTACGATCAAAACTCACCTATAACTGCTACTTGGGATCAAGTAGGGCTTGCTGAACAAATGACCTAAACTGCTACAGGACGTTTTGAACCGTGTATTAACCATTTAAAAAATGAGTAAAAAAGAAGCCGTAACTTGTGTTCCAGGTTCATCACCAGGAATTGTAGAGCAATCACGGTCTCACTGGTCTGTTGAAGGCGTGCTTGAATAAGCCCCAGACCATATCTGCGCTTGCCTTCACCAAATTTACTTTCAATGGCATTACGCTCTGACGCATCTCTTTGAGCGAGTTGTTTCTGTTCGGCTTGTTCCTGTTTAGGCGGTCGTCCCAGTTTTGGTCCGCTGAGCCGGATGTTTCGTTCCTTACAATACCGAAGGTTCTCACGGTTTCGATAAATCTTATCTGCGAGAACAGCTTCCGGGTAGCAACCATGCCGTTTTCGGTAGGCTTCAACGGATTGCTGCAAAGTGTTCGCCTCGTTGTAGTTATTCCAATCCAGTTTTTCCATAAAAGCGTAACCGTCTACAAGACTGACGGCTATTTTGGCCCCGAACTCCACATTGGCTTTGGCCTTTCCACGTACGATGGGGCGTACATGGGGCTGGCTGATGCTGACGATCCGATCCTCGATGCGATGAGATCGGTTCATATACATGACCTTCTGTTGCCGGTACAATTCGTTAATCACCAGAAGCTGTTTGTATTGTTGCTTGTTCAATAACGTTAGACTGCTATTCTCTTGAAGTCTGGCAATGTGTTTCAAGTCCCGCTCAATGAACCTCAGTTGCTGACCGATAGCCTTACGGAGTTTACGTCCACTCACCTGTTTTTGTTTCGCTACGGACAAGTAAGCTTGACGTGCTTTCCTGCGATACGTCCGTGGTTTCATCTTTTTTCCCTGGTGGGGAGCATGCAGGACATCTATCATCTCTTCCAGCTTTTCACGGGCTTCATTGAGCAAGGACAAGTCGGTCGGATAAGCAATGTCGGCAGGTGCACAGGTCGCATCCAGCAATAACTTTCCCTGGTTGGGCGTTGATTCGGATGATTCCTCATTCGATTCAGTTTCTTCCATGGTTTCTTGATCGGGTTCGTCATCATCATGATCATCATGATGATCATCTTCATCTTGATGCTGTGCTTCTAGGGCAATCCATTCATTGATCTGGTTGATCGCTTTTTTATTGAGTCTTTTACGAAAATGCGTCATGAGTGAGTGATGAAAAGGGGCTTTTTCCTGAAAACCGGGCAGTCCGATGAAGTACTGCAAATAGGGATTTTCCGTGATCTGCTGTACGGTTTCCCGGTCAGTCGTTCCCAATCGTTCTTGAATGATCAGGGCGCCGAGGGCTACACGGACAGATACAGCCTGTCTGCCTTTAATTTTCTTCTCAAACCGTTTGGCGTAGACTTTTTCCACCTTCCACCAAGGTATGAGATGAGACAATTGGACCCACCGATTTTCTTTGTTTAATTTCCCGCCAAAGGGGAGGAAAAAGTCATCCGGCATGATCATTTGATGTTCGGTCATTTTATACATATTCACTCACTCCATGTGCAAGGTTTTTTCATCATTTCTGTAAAAATCCTTACACATAAATTCGATATAACATGCCTAAAATCCTTGTTAATACTGGATTTATTGATATTTCAGCAAACCCCAAGTATACCCTTGTTTCAATTCCTTATAGGTACGATCAAAACAAAGGAATTAGCAATCCAAGGGATTGCAAAAAGTGGTTTCAATTCCTTATAGGTACGATCAAAACCGAGCCACCTTTTCTCGATACTCATCCGATTTCAGGTTTCAATTCCTTATAGGTACGATCAAAACAGGGTCTTGTCTGCTTTTATATAGATACTTAGCGTGGTTTCAATTCCTTATAGGTACGATCAAAACTCAAATGGGGAGATGGAAACCCAATTGGATACATCGGTTTCAATTCCTTATAGGTACGATCAAAACACCGGTCCACTAGAGAATCCGTTCGTACCAGCGACAGTTTCAATTCCTTTTAGGTACGATCAAAACGGAGGCGTTTGGCGAAGGCGGGCCTTATTTAAAGAGGTTTCAATTCCTTATAGGTACGATCAAAACTGAGTGAATGTCTTTTCCCGTTTCAAACGCGTCAATGTTTCAATTCCTTATAGGTACGATCAAAACGGAAAATCCCACATAGTGATGACCTTGTATTTCACAAGTTTCAATTCCTTATAGGTACGATCAAAACAATGTTTTACCTTCGTCAAGATACGATCGATCGTGGTTTCAATTCCTTATAGGTACGATCAAAACGGTTAGACCGTTTGTGTCAAAGAAAGGAAAGTCTTGTTTCAATTCCTTATAGGTACGATCAAAACCATTATCCATATACGAATTTATTTGCAACAATGTTGTTTCAATTCCTTATAGGTACGATCAAAACTAAATTCCTATTGATCCGTCGGCTTCGTGAAAATCAAGTTTCAATTCCTTATAGGTACGATCAAAACTTGTTCCAGAAGTGTTTAATTTAAAAAAGCCCATAGGTTTCAATTCCTTATAGGTACGATCAAAACCGATGCAATCTTTCGCTGATTTGAGCGATTCCTGGAAGTTTCAATTCCTTATAGGTACGATCAAAACCCCCATATTGCTTGTCCTCTGCATACGGAGAAAAGTGTTTCAATTCCTTATAGGTACGATCAAAACGAATAGAAGAACAAGGAAAAATACCATTTTTACATTGTTTCAATTCCTTATAGGTACGATCAAAACCTCCCATTTTCGCTTAACACCAGATGAACGGGTTATGTTGTTTCAATTCCTTATAGGTACGATCAAAACTGAAGATATGGCAGTAGTCGCAGGTGCAGGCAGTGGCAGTTTCAATTCCTTATAGGTACGATCAAAACGGAAAAGGGGCTGCCGCCAACTGAGAAGGGGTTTCCGGTTTCAATTCCTTATAGGTACGATCAAAACTCCTTCATGACATTGTTAAATATCTTTTCTAGAATTGTGTTTCAATTCCTTATAGGTACGATCAAAACCCATCCTTCCATAGCTTACACCATATGTATATGGCGGTTTCAATTCCTTATAGGTACGATCAAAACTTCACATAGTACCCTTTTTGATATAGCAGATATGGGGTTTCAATTCCTTATAGGTACGATCAAAACGGGGTCGGAGGCTCGCCGGGATGGAGGAATTGGAAGTTTCAATTCCTTATAGGTACGATCAAAACTATGTCCAAGTCTTTTTGTGCTATTAAAATCTGCTATGTTTCAATTCCTTATAGGTACGATCAAAACTTGGCTTTCCAAATGATGGAAATTTTAACAATGAAGGGTTTCAATTCCTTATAGGTACGATCAAAACTAGGTTATTTCTATATCGCTTACTTTGTATTTTATTCATAGTTTCAATTCCTTATAGGTACGATCAAAACTTTGACAGCCATGGTGAACAACATCCTTCATGAATGTGTTTCAATTCCTTATAGGTACGATCAAAACTTTCATATATTGTTTGTTGTCAGGAAAGGTGAGTATGTTTCAATTCCTTATAGGTACGATCAAAACTAGTGCAGTCAATGGAAAGAAGGAAATACTTTCCAAAGTTTCAATTCCTTATAGGTACGATCAAAACGTTGGAAGCCGAAAGGATAGGGAATAGATGTCAATGTTTCAATTCCTTATAGGTACGATCAAAACGTATAAGATGTTCCAGTGATCAGCGAAGAATTGACTTGTTTCAATTCCTTATAGGTACGATCAAAACCGTTTTCGGCACGTACACACCGACCTCGTCATGTATTGGTTTCAATTCCTTATAGGTACGATCAAAACATCCAACATTTATACGTGTATCCGAAACTCCAAAAGGTTTCAATTCCTTATAGGTACGATCAAAACACATGAGGCATCAACCTTCCACTGAAAGGAGAAACAGTTTCAATTCCTTATAGGTACGATCAAAACGAGCAGATATGGGTATCTGCTATGTGGCATATCGTGTTTCAATTCCTTATAGGTACGATCAAAACGAAAATGTTTTACCTTCGTCAAGATACGATCGATCGTGGTTTCAATTCCTTATAGGTACGATCAAAACCCGGACATATTCGATTTTATCCGTGTTAAGGAGGATTGTTTCAATTCCTTATAGGTACGATCAAAACTGGATTTTCGCCGATCACTCGCTCGTAATGCTTTTCGAGTTTCAATTCCTTATAGGTACGATCAAAACTCAAAAGCGTAAGGGAGGTGGAATAGTGAAAATAATAGGTTTCAATTCCTTATAGGTACGATCAAAACGCTCTTTTAAATATTTTGTGGCCAAATCTTTTAATCGAGTTTCAATTCCTTATAGGTACGATCAAAACCAAAGAGGAAGCCTAATATACAATCGCTATCCTTTGGTTTCAATTCCTTATAGGTACGATCAAAACTACAATTTTCAAGGGTATCCACAACAAAGCATTCCAGGTTTCAATTCCTTATAGGTACGATCAAAACGGCAATTTATCGTGAACGAAAAGGAAGCAAAGGTCGGTTTCAATTCCTTATAGGTACGATCAAAACTTTTCTTGTCACCAGGATTTTATGCTTCTTTTCCGTGTTTCAATTCCTTATAGGTACGATCAAAACAAATCCTCCTTTTCCCTTTCCTTCATTATAAAGTCAGTTTCAATTCCTTATAGGTACGATCAAAACTTTAGGGAATCTTACTTTTGGAGTTTCGGATACACGTAGTTTCAATTCCTTATAGGTACGATCAAAACGTAGTTTCTTAATCCGTTTTAATGTCCTTACTCCTGGTTTCAATTCCTTATAGGTACGATCAAAACCCCAATGAATTTACCCGTTTCTATTGTGGCGAAAATGTTTCAATTCCTTATAGGTACGATCAAAACTGTGTCTATTGCTATCCAATATGCAGCCAACATATCGTTTCAATTCCTTATAGGTACGATCAAAACCGTATCCTTGACCAACACCTTGGCTGTTATTGTTTTGTTTCAATTCCTTATAGGTACGATCAAAACAGACCTCCAATATATATATTATTACATATTATTATAGTTTCAATTCCTTATAGGTACGATCAAAACTTTGCATTTTTATTCCTCCTTTAGGGTATCCACCAGTTTCAATTCCTTATAGGTACGATCAAAACCCCAAAAGAATCCTGTTCTTATGGTAATTTTACTATATAATTCATCTTACAACAATCACATTTCCCTTAATAATGTTACAATGGAACAATCTCCATTTTTCTTACATTTTCTTGCTACCAGAACGTCTATCTTGAACAATAAAGATGTCGTCGATTCCCTTGGACTACTACGCTATTGGGAGTCGACGACAAGCCCATTATAGGATATTCTCATCTCCGCCTTTTCTCAGGCCGATTTCTTCTCTCTTTGAGTATTTTTGTGTTCGGAAAGTGTAAAATATAACTGAATCTTCGTCAGGATGCATAATTTTAGTTAATTCCATCTTTAATTTGAAGTAATTCGCATCTGAAATTTCTCCTTCTAGCACCGAGTTCTGAACCCAATATAAATATTTCCTTGCGATTTTAAGAGCTTTTGATACCCTTTTCTCATTAAAATCGTAAACTAGGATAACAAACATTCGCATCACCTGCCTACCATAAAGACTGGTAAGGTTCGTAAATTTTTTCATCTAGAATGTGCTTCTGGATTTTATAAATCTCTAATCTTATTAATCTTCGATAGGATACTGATTTTCCAAGGTGTCGGTGATTAACCGTAGTTTTCATACGGTTATCTAGCTCAACAATAAATTTTTTCCTTCCCTCTTCTGACAGCAAAATTCCATCCGTATGTTTGTCGAAATCTTTTTTTGTAATCATTTTTTTGTTTATCAGTGTGAATATTAAACGATCAACCATAATCGGCTTAAAGATTTCCGCCACATCTAAATTTAGAGAAAATCTTCGAAAATTTGTGGCATGTAAATACCCAATTCTTGGGTCTAAATAAGTTTTATAAATTTCACTTAATACCATTGTATAGCAGATGGAATTTCCAAAACTAATTAAGGCATTTAATCTGTTTAATGGAGGTCTTCGCGATCTTTTTTCAAATACAAAATCGGGATGATTCAGAATGTAATCGAATGCCTTGTAATACTTTTCCCTAGCATGCCCCTCAAATGCCATTAACTCCTCTACGCTTTCTCCCCGTTCATTTGCTGTTTCCTTTTCGGATTGAAGTTGAACCAGTATATCTTCTATTTCTCCTTTTCCCTTCTGAAGACGTCCTCGGTAATATTTCAACACTTGGCACATCTGTCTCAATGCCCCCGTAATAAATGATCTCGCCAATAGTATTCTTTTTGTCGTATCGAGATAATGTTCAGCCTGTTTTAAAATTATATGCCCGGCATTTAGATGTTCACGCGGATAAAACGTCCCCATATAATAGCCGTAGCGATTAAAATAATGAAGACAAATTCCCTTCTGAGAAGCGAATTCCAAAAACTTTTTAGAAACATCAACTTCACCAAAAATGTAGATATCTCCAATATCTTCAACCGGAATGTATTTTTTTCTCCCATCCGTTTCAAAATAAAGACTATTGTTTTTCCGTCTGAGTTCACCACTTTGAAAAATGTACAATGTTTTTTTCATTCCGTTCCCTCCGCCCAACAGTATTCGCGATAAGCACAGTTGCTACAGAAGGAGATTTTCTTAGGTGAGGGAGGTACTGGAAGTCGAGCAATCCTTTGAATATCCCCAATGGCTTTGTCCAATTCTTCTTTATCTTGAGCTGTCCATTCGAGGATTTCTTTCTTTTTCTCTTCAGGAAAAAGGAGCTCCCCTTTAGCCTGAATCCCCATATTTCGCAAAGTATCCAAATAATAAAGCAGTTGGAAACGTGCACTCTGTTTATAGCGTGATGACTTTTTTACCTCACCGATGATTAATTGCTCCCCTTCTTTTCGTATCCGATCAACTTTTATATTACCTATCACAACCTCTTTTTTGTTTCGCTGATAAGTATGTTCAGATAAAAACCGGCCAATTTCAATATTGTCATCTTCCTGATCAGGTGCAAGCTGATGAACAATCATCCATACCTCACGGTGACAGATATAGTAATACCAAATGTGCGTTCCTGTTACTTCCATCTCATAATCCATGCATTAGATTCCTCCAGACTAATAAATGATTCCAAAATCCTTATCACTGTATCGAATTACCATATAATACAGGAAGTAGAACAGATGGTTGCCATTCTGTTAACGGATAATTAAACTTCACTGGAATAGATCAAAAACTGGATTGCCATTTATAGACTGTTACAAAACAAATGCCTCTCCTGACTCATCTTTAAAACCTGTTTCCCTGTCGTAATAGCGCCCAACCTCGCTTGGCGGGATCCAAAAAAATTTCGCCTCAACATCATTGCGTGCAGATAAATTTAATGGTCGATTATGAATGATTCGTTTTACTCTAATTTGTACCATATAATTACTCATCTTTGCCAATATTAGATGAAGAAGTGCCTTTCGGTCATAAGGGGATGGCGTATCACCAATCACGTTCAAAATTGAGTCGTCGACTACATGATAAATCGCATTGGGCTTCCAATCGTTCTGCATTAGTTCCTCATAGGCATCGGCAAGCAGCGTAGACTCATGATCATCTTCAAACTCAACAAAGACATCCACTACTTCACCAAGTTTTTCAATTAGTTGGAACTCCTTTAACTTGTCGAAATCTAATCCTACTACACCTTCATTCCATAATGTTCGAGATTCATCGGGAATTCCAGCCTTTATCATCTCTTTATAATAAGACTCTATAATTTTTCTATATTCCGGTTCTAAAATCTGTTTCTTATTTTTTAACAATCGTTTCGTCCGATCTAAATGATGCAACTTGTAGATACGTTGGTGATCTTCTTCCAATTGAACAATATATAGTGGTGAATATTCACCCTTTCGCCCTTCCCGGTTAATTCGCCCCGCTGTTTGTACCAAGGATTCGATCGGAGCAAGATCACGAAATCCAATATCAAAATCAAGATCAACACCTGCTTCAATGGTTTGCGTAGACACCAAGATAACTGGCAGTTTATTCCTAAGTTTCTCTTTAACTGAGAAAATCACTTTTTTTCGATCCTTTGGAACAATATTTGTGGATAAGTAGTGCAAATGTACATCAGGAGAAATATCTCCATTTTCTTTCCTCATTTTTAATAAATGAAAAAGGTCAATACTCCGTTTAACTGTGTTGACAACAATTAGCGCAGATTGCTGCTGATTCCACAAATTTAAAAAAAGAGAAATAAATTGTTCGTTATCGTATCGTTCTTCCAAAAGAGGAACAAATTGTGTTCGATTTAATTTTTGGAAGTAATGCTCATGGTTAGGTAACAATTCAATAGGCTTTTGTTCATTATTTCCTAATAATTGATCTCCCAATTCAAGCAGTTTTGGCTGGGTAGCTGTCATTAGAATAAAGCGGGTTCCATAATAATGAGATAGCTTTCGCAGTAAAGCACCGATTAAGGGCATATATTTATCTGGGATTGCCTGAATCTCGTCTAAAATCACAATACTTCCCGCCAATTTATTAACCTTTTTTAACAATCGATTTTCTCCGCATAATAACGATTGAAAAAGTTGGACAAAAGTGGTGACGATTACATCGGCTTCCCACGACTCCACTTCCATTAATCGTTGATCTAAGGCAATTTCCTCTTCTGCTTTATCATTCCGAACTGAAAAATCAGTTAAACGGTGATGTGTTCTCACCCGTATTTGATCCCCAAATACGTTTTTATAATCACTCTGGGTCTGTTCGATGATGTTAATAAACGGAATTGCTGTAATAATTCGAGGAGTATAGTTTTTGGTCGCGTGAATCCGTTCCTGTAATGCTAAAGCACACTGGAGAGAAGCAAGGGTCTTTCCGATTCCCGTAGGGGCAGTCAAAGTGAAAAAATGCTGTGATTTAAGCACTTCACTCGTGAGTCCGTGGATAACCCCCATTATTTCTTTTCGTGCATTTTCTCTTCGCTCTATAAGCTCAGACGTTTTTTCTGAACCATGTTTATCGCTTAAATAGGCAGAAACTCGATTATACCCAACCCGTTTGATTTCATTCCGGCCTAAGCCGGCTGAATCCCATTTATCCGCATCAATTAGCAGAGAGAAAAGATAGATCAAAGCAAAATACCATTGTACATCTCTTAATCTGCCAACTGACAAATGGTTGGGCATATGTAAAAAGAACCTATTATCTTTTTTCAATTCATCGATCTGTAAAAATTCACAAAATCTATTAAAGTCAATAATTGAAGATAATCCTATGTCCTGATATACCTCTACCCCTTTTGATAATAAATGGTCAGCCTGCTTTTTAAGAACCTCCCACATTTCTTCACGATCAAACAATCTTTTTAAAGTTAAGTGACTATGGTGTAAACGAACCGCCAAATAAAATAAAAATGCCCACGCAAACTTATGTGTTTTCTCTATTGATTCAGGAAGCTGATCTAAAACTAACGGATAAAAGAAACACGCAGAAATATGGGCATGACCTTTCAGCTCAGATATTTTTCCTTCCAACAAATATGTTTGAAAAAAATCAGTGTATTTTCCAAAATCATGGAAAATGCCTTCTAATTGGATCAACTTCTTAAGCTCTTGATTAGAAAGCTCTGGAAAATGGACAGTTGGAGGAATTGCTTCAACCGCCATCTTTGATACTGCATGCAGGTGTTCCGCCAAGGACTGCTTAATGTTCTTCTCCTGACTATAATGTGCATAATAAGACACTACATACACCACCCTAGTAAAGGAACCCACATGATATAGATCCTTATTCCATCCAAGTAATCGCTTGACCATTATTAAGTTTCACATGAGAAGTAACAATTGCTTTGATTGGGTACGGGATGAGGTTGATAATCATATTCCCTTTACCATGTTCGGTAAGACGGCGTCCTTGATCAAATTCCAAAGGCAAATCCTCTTTGACTAAACGATATTCATGCTGTTTATCAACCTCCACTTCCAATCTTTCCACATATTTTGCGGGAATAACGGATTCAACATGTACAGATTCAGGAATATTTTTGTATTCTCCTTCCCATTCACTCTCAAACTTCAACCACCCAAGATGGCAAGCCGTGCCAAGTGCCAATGAGATTCCATAACTTGAAAATCCATATGAAGTCGAGCGAAACAACTGTTCCAATATTTCCATAACCTTAGGATCCTTATGATACACCCAGATATGGTAATCGATGATACCCGTACGAATATTCTGCGGCAAAATCAATTCAGTTGGGGTTTGACTGTGATATTCGTTCGAACCATTAAATTCGTTTGGCCTTTCAATTTTGAGTAGATTCATTTTTTGCATCTGCTTTTTAATAGGTGAACAATTTGCCATCGCGATTTTACATTGATCAAGAGCAAATAGATCATAATATGAATCTCGCTTATATCCTAACAAACCTGCTAGAATCCCTATAATAGTGGTTCTTGGGGGAATCGAATAGGACAGCGCTGAGGAATTGGAATAATAACGGCGAAAGTGCGCCATCTTACCTTGCAATCGAAAGGACAGAAGTTTCATCCCTTAGCCCCCTTATCCATTGTTTATAGGAGCCCATAGATCCACCATTTCATACTTAGGCAAATTTTTTATATGATTCATATCGGCAAACGGATGAACCCAACCAACCACCATGTCTATATAGTCTTTCTTCTTCATTTCCTCTATTGTTTTGGATAATTGGGTGAAATCCACCTGCAAATCATGTAAACCGCGAATTGATTTCTGTTCATCATAAGTTACTGTTAAGAAGCGTCGAAGATCTCCCAAATAACCATCAAATTCCGGTTGATAGATAACCTCTAAATAAAAGAGCGGAGTTTGCCCTTGTTTGCTATCGGTCTGGTTACTCATCATCCCTTGAACCAATGATTTGCGAAATAATTGACGATCCGTTTCCGTCATACCTGTTAATTTGGCACTATATTTATTGATCGTTCCGTAATGAGCGATCAGGGCATAGTAAAGCTTATGCTTTTTCCCAAAGTTAGAAGCATCATCGTTCATAATGGTTGTAATGGTATTGGATTTAACCAATTCCGCCGGATGAAGAGAGTATCCCCATGTAACCTGAACGGGACCAGTATATGTTCGTGTAATTCCCTCTATAGCCATCGCACTTCCAAAAAGGCGAATATCAATTAAGGATTTCTTAATTATATCGGTTAGAAATAAATTGTTAAAATCGGAAATCATTGACTTTTTCTTTCTCACTTTCTCTTTGTCATTTATTAATTTCAAATAGATTTCTTTATAGTTCGTTCCATCCGATTCCGCTAAACTGTTCCATGCTCGAAGCAGTTCCTCGTTTTGTTGAAAGAGCTTCTCAAAAGCTTCTTTGTCTTCCAACCACTGATCCCGAATTGTTTCAAACATCTTATCCATTGGGACTTTTTTGTCGGCTAAAGTATCGACAAAAATGGGATAACCTTTTTGCTTCAGAAAGTCTCGAATATCCCGTTTCCTGCGTACATCGCTGACCAAGACCGTCGACGTTTCATAATCCATCCGGGGCTTATTCTCTTGGTCAGGATCCCCATTCGGATTGGTCATCGTTGCTTCAAAACCAAAGATAAAATCACTATTCTGCGTTAATACCATTTTTAAATCCTCCTCCAATTCTATTATTCATTGCCCTCTTTATTCATTTCTTGCAATGAGATTTCCTCTTCTTTTGACAGATCAGGAGCTTTCGTTCCAACCATATACGAGTAACCTGCCATCATGTAGAATACATTAGCATGATCGCTAAGTGGCCATTTCATTTGAATTGGTCCGTGATAATAATGAAATCGATTCATAAGATTTTCGGCAAAAAGTGTCATTTTATTATACTGCCTTAGCTTCTCTACCACCTCTTCGTAAAGCCGTAAGATACCAATCTGATTCATACCTTGAAATTGAATCTTTTTTAAAATCGGCTTCGTTTTATGTTCTTTAAGATATTGGGCAACTGCAACCCGATGTACCAATGCTCCTAAATAGAATAATGCCTTTGCCTCATCTGTAAATCCTTGACGGCCTAGGAAACTCTCCATCTCTTCAATGCTTTTCTGATATCCTTTTCTTGAATCATCCACATTCATCCTTTCTCCCTCCTCAGCTATATGTAGAAAAAATGGTTTGTTCGGCAAGTTTAGTGCCTGTATCGTTTGCATAAGAACCAGATAACTCATCGTTATTCTCTTAATGTAAAAATCTTCTCTTTTTTGATATTGGTATAGATTGAGGTTTTTATAATTATCCATCTTACTCTTCATTAATTGCCTCAAGCCTTTGTCCAAAGCTTCAGACACATAGGCATAGATGGTTTCCCGATCGATCTGATGCCCGGACAAGATAGCTTTGTATAGTGAAAGAACACGCCCCACATCGATCTGCCCTTTATCTGTTTCCCGGACAGGAACCATGTGGTAGATGCTTCCCAATGATATTCCTTTAACATGGGGTTTAATTAACCTGGAATAGTGTCTAAATAGATCCATCACTTGAATGAAGCGCAATACAGGAACATCTTCAAACGAGTCCAAAACGGTGACAGAATTCCCATCAGTTCTATAGATTATAAAATTTACTACAAATTGATTTTGTTCCATCCAACTGGCATCTGCTTCTACCGCATTAAACCACTCATTCGCATCGCTACTGTGAAATGCAAAATCCATTTGGTCTTTGATTTTTCCTAAAGAATCATAATCAAAAGACTCCATTACCCCCTCTGGAAGAATAAAGGCGCTTTCTCGAGCAATTGTACCCCGAAACCGTTGTTCTACCACCTTTTCTCCAGCCAATAAATCCTGGTAACATTTCCTGCACAATGAATAAGCATCATCATAATCAGCACCTTTAGGGTAATAGCGGGAGGAATTAATCGTTGTAGTAGTAAAAATCTTATTAATCCCCGCACGACTAAATTTGGTTGAATATTGACTTGAGACATCACCTTTTCTTTGTTGACAGAGATAACACACACGTTCTCCCTGAGCAGAACTCTCTTCCTCTTTGTTGGTTGATACTAAATTATTTAATTTCATGACAAATTGTATGTAGTCTGGATGCTGCGAAAGAATAATTTCCTCTTCACCTCTACGAATTTGAGGAATGAGGAGGATAAAGCGGTTAAATTTGTTCTCATTTCCTTGAACCCAACGAATAAACGACTCATATTTATATTCTTTGCCGTCTATGATCAGGCTCTTATTCTTTTTTTTCAATTCTACCGAAGTTACATCAGAAGAAGGAAAACGAATTCGATTGAGAGAAAGAGTTCCATTCCCTTTTTTAGAACCCAATGTGATTAGCGAGTGCTCTTGAAGTTCAAGAATGAATTGGCTAAGTTGAGATTCTTCCATACCTTGTTGCTTTAACGCTAAGTAGAGATCATTCCAGACACTTGTCAACAAATAGTGAAGTGAATCGACTTCTCTAACGAGATAACTTTGGAGGGCTGCGGCAGAGTTATTCCCGAAATATTGAAACTCTGTCGGTTGTAATTCATTATAGGGTAAAGGCTGTTCAAAATATATCTGATCATGATTCAGATCAAAAGTCATAAAGAGAATATAGGGTTGCTCATTCTCTTTCAACTTCACCTTTGGCCTTTTTACTAATTTCTCCAATGGTTGTTGGTTTTTCTGCTGCTTAGAACCGATATAGGCCGTAATTTGTGGCAAATTCATTTTCCCACCTCACTTTTCAGGAATCGTTTGAATCAATCCAAATCCCATCGAATTTTTACTACCTATCCCCGCATCTATGGCTGTCTGCAATAAACAAGGATCCCCTTTCAATATAAACCTCCCGCTATAACCTTTGATCACGATTCCTTTGTATAAGACCACTTCTCGTCGATACCTTCCGTAACAATGAATATCGATTCCCGACACATCAATGTCTTCTCCATATAGCAGACGAGCCTTTCGCATTAAATTCTCACTGACTATTCGTTTAAACTCCTTATCCCCTGGAGAGTAATACAATGTGTACTTTTTCCCGTCACCCCGAACGAACGTTGAATAGGCCACTATTGGAGATTGCGTCACAACTGTGATTTCTTCTTTCGTTACTTTCGGTTGCAACATTTCCAGCTTATCTACCTCTAATCTGTTTTGACCTATTTGAATCCCTTCAGATAATAATAGTTGAGCGGTATCTTGCATAAATTGAGAGATTGGTGAAGAGATGATTAGCTGTACCGGATTGGAAAATCGTATCCATTTTTGTTCCTTATTAATTTGAAAAGAACCAATAATCCTTGAAAATACAAAAAGGGGAAATCTTCGTTTATCGATCATATAGCCAGTTGAGTGTAAAAAAGAAGCAAAATCAGGACTTAGGCTACGATAAATTGCCGATTGAATCAAATAATTGTAGTGGAGAGGCAGAACAATATGAGTTGATGATGGATTGATAAGCGTTAATGTAAATTGCATTTGGTAACATTTTCTCCTTTTATTAAGACTAGTAAATCGCAAAAGTCCATAACACTTATTGAAAACAAAATGTATCCTTAATTTCAAATCTGATTGTATATTTCACAGATCAGTTGTCTTACGGAAGAATTTATTTTTAACATCAAATACACATACATAATTCTCCAAAAAATGAGGAATCTCCTTCCATTTTATTTAAATTTTTTTCCTTTTTTTACTTCTATAAATCACGGATTACAAAAAAAGGGGATCCCCTTAAAATCAACAAGAGAATTTGCCCCCTTCAATTAAACAGATTATTTATTATTTTTCCGATTACCAATCTCTTTCTTTTCTCTTTCTTTGCCCATTTATTTACTTACTTACTCCATGACTAAAGTTGACGCCCACACGGGGTCTCTTCGTTCAATGTTAAGGGAAGCATTGTAGTCCCTGTCCATCGCAGTATTGCACGATTCACAGATGTAAGTTCGCAAGTGTAAAGGCATAAGTTAACGACTACCGCAAGCAGAGCATTCTTGACTCGATGGGTAGAAACGCTCTACTTGAACCAATGTCTTGTTTGCCCAACTTGCTTTATACGCAATCATATTTTTAAACATGCTCCATCCCGCATCAGCAATCGACTTGCCTAATTTACGATTTTTGACCATGCCTTTCTCATGCAAGTCTTCCATACAGATGATATCGTGGTTTTTGACAATCATCGTACTGACTTGGTGTAAAAAGTCATGTATTCCGCTAATCCTTTAAAGAAGTTCTTAAACGCTTTATTTAAATTTCGCAAATTTGAACAATTCAATAGCTGAAATGCTTTTTAGTGTTCGCACAATATCCGTTGGTGCGACAGTAGGTTTTGCAGATAACCACAATTGTTAACCCTTCATCACCTTGACAAAAAAAGTTCTTTCCCTTGGTCCGTCAAATTCACAAAAGTAAATTCCCTGCCATCTTCCCAATAGAAGCCTCCCCTTCTGGATCAGAACAGTTTGTGAACTTCCCACCATACTTGCCTTCATATGGGCGGCAGAGTTCCCTTCGAAGTGACGATATTTTTCATGCTTCCAAGGAAAGATTTCATCCCACCTCATCAGTAAATCGTGAACCACATCTGGATCTGCGTTTTCATTGATCGTAATCCCGGCAGTCGTATGGGGACAATAAACAATGGCCAATCCTTCCTCCACCTCTACCCGGTAAACAATTTCCTTTACTTGATTGGTGATTTCAATCATTTCGTCACGTTTGGATGAAGCAATTCTAAATTGATGAATCATTTTTGGACACTCCTCTTTATCTATAGAAAACATTTGTAAAATAAGCTTTCTCCAAAAAATTCGTAACAATTTATGAAATTCCTCCTGTCTTACAACGAGTATTCCTGCATGAATTAACTGTTCTTCCAGATACCTGACCTGATAGATCCGATGTTGGATATCATGATTAGGAAGGCATTCCTTCGTTTGAACCTCTCATGACTGAAGTCACGAGATTCCTGGGCTGAACCTCCAACGAGTGTTCATATCTCCACATGCGTAACTTCGGGTAGTTCCTACCCTACGCATACTTTATTATGCCTACTGGACTTCGGCTTCGTACACGAATGATTTTACAGTACAGATGATTCCCTGTACTAACCCCATATCATTCAGTTGTCAAAGAACATACGTTCCCAATTACAGTATATCATGTTTTAGCATACAATTCCATAAGGGAATTTCGACAAAAGCGTCCATTCATTTCATGGTTGAAAACACGAGTGTTCTGGACACAAATCATAAACAATAAAAAAGCCCACCTACATGATATGTTTCACGTAGGTGAGCGTTCATTAATCTATTTTTTCTACCTGTACCAAATTGGTATGAAAAGTGGCTCCTCGCCCCATATCCGTTAATGCGTCAGAGGTTGTCTGGTTCACATTTTTCCCCCACCACAAACTTGGGCTGATGGCTACGCCGGGACGGGTTTTGTTTCCGACACGGGCGGTCAGGATACATTCTCCCCGGTCGTTATAGACTCTCACCTGATCTCCGTCTTCAATCCCTCTTGCGGATGCATCCAGGGGATGGAGAAATACCGTAGGTTCCTTTTCCCTTCTTTTTAATACGTCAATATTGCCGAAGGTAGAATTTAGAAAGTGTTTAGCAGCAGGCGTAATAAAGGCTAATGGATATTTCCTGTATAACTCAGGATTTCCTTCCCTGCTTTCTTTTAATGGATGGTAATTTGGAATATCCTCGAGACCCAATTCCTTCACTTTCTCTGATTTCACTTCAATCTTTCCGCTTGAAGTAGGGAATCCCTTCTTATAGGGTTGAAAATACTCATCCTCAACATTTAATTTGATATATTTCTTCTCCAGCAATGATTCCAAAGTGATTCCCCGATAGTGGGGATGGTCTGTCTCTAAAGCCTGCCGGATTAAATCAAGATCACTATCGTTAAAGCAAGGATCTGTATAGCCCATTCCTTTGGCCAATAAACGAAACACCTCGGTATTGGGTTTGGCTTCCCCTAAAGGCTGTATGGCCGGTTCATTTAACTGGATATATAAATGCCAATAAGAGGGATGGATATCCCAATGCTCCAGCTGTGTTGTTGCCGGCAGAAGAATGTCGGCATACTTAGCCGTATCTGTCATCAACTGTTCATGGACAACAAGGAACAGATCTTCCCTCATAAGACCCTTGATAACCTTATTTTGATTGGGTGCGACACATGCCGGATTGCTGTTGTACACGTACATGGATTTAATGGGCGGTTCCGCATTGAGTAAAGCCTCACCAATTTGATTCATATTGATCATCCGGGGGTTCCCCTGAAGCAGGTCAGGTCTCGTTAGACGGTCAGAATTGGTGGGATAGGCCTTGCTGTTGCTTAACAAAAATCCTCCGCCCCTTTCCTCCCAGGCACCGATCAAGGCAGGAAGAATAGACATGTTTCGAATAATTTCTCCGCCATTTGTATGACGCTGAATACCATAGCCGGCACGAATCACAGAAGGCCTAACGGTAGCATACAACTGGGCCAACTGAACAATCTCTTCCTCCCGAAGCCCCGTAATTTTCGCGGTTCTTTCCGGTGTATATTCTTCCACCCTTACTTTTAGCTCATCATAGCCTTGGACATATTTCTTGATGAATGAATGGTCCACATGATCTCCTTTGATCAGCAGATGCATGATGCCCAGGGCCAAGGCGCTATCTGTTCCCGGCAGAGGCTGAATATGGATATCTGCTTTTTCCGCCGTTTCATGTCTATAGGGATCAATCACAACAAACGTTGCTCCCCTTTTTCTTGCCTCTTCAATGATTGGGAACTGATGGACATTAGAGGTAAGAGGATTTACTCCCCAAACAATAATTAGCTTGGAATAAACCATATCTTCAGGGTCAATCCCCATTCTGGTTCCATATGTGACATCAAGGGCTACAGAACCTGCTGCAGAACAAATAGTCCTTTCCAGTTGGGAGGCTCCCATTTTGTTAAAAAAACGGCGATCCATACTGGCAAAATTAAGAAGCCCCAACGTTCCGGCATAGCTGTAAGGCAAAATCGCTTCCGGACCCTCTTCAGCAATGATTTGTTTGAATCGGTCGGTAACCACTTGTAGGGCCTCATTCCAGGTGATTCTTTCAAATATTCCTTCACCCTTCGCTCCTATTCGCTTCATCGGGTATAAAACCCTGTCTTTATGGTAGACCCGGTCTAAATAATGGTTGACTTTCACACAGAGAAACCCTTTGGTCACCGGATGTTCCGGATTTCCCCTTAACTTTACCGCTTTCCCATTTTCTACAGTCACCTGCATACTGCAAGTATCCCAGCAGTCGTGGGGACATACATTGATATGGGTCTGTCTCACTTTGTATCCCCCTTATTTCTATTCTTTTAATTTTACAATACGAAAATTCGTTAAAATTTAATACGATTATTCCATTATGGTTATCATACCAAAAATCCATGTGAAAGTTCGAAAAAAATGTCACCAAATTTCCTTTTACAAATATATTGTAACTGTGAAAATAGCCTAGGATGTGAGGTGAATCAATGGCTGTCGTAAAGGCAACTGCAAATGATGTGGAACTCCTTGCCCGTTTAATCAGGGCAGAAGCAGAAGGAGAAGGAAAGCTGGGAATGCTGATGGTTGGTAATGTCGGTGTCAATCGGGTACGGTCAAATTGTTTAGACTTTCGAGGAATACGAACGATTCGACAAATGGTTTTTCAATCCCCCGGTGGATTTGAAGCCACGCAGAAATCCTATTTTTATCAGCGGGCCCGTCAATCGGAAATCGAGTTAGCCCGTCAGGTGATTAATGGGAATCGATACCACCCGGCCAGCTATGCCTTATGGTTTTTTAAGCCATCAGGTGCTTGTCCAACCGCTTGGTATAACCAACCCAATACAGGACGTTACAAATCCCACTGTTTCTTTGCGCCTACTTCGGCCAATTGTCCCAATGTTTATGGTACCTTTTAGTCTTTGCTGCTGGAATATGAACTAAAGGAGGTCCGAAATTGTGAATCAAAGCCCTTTTTCAAAAGTAAATAGGCAATTCCCATATTATGGATATCCATACCCGTTTCCATATCCAGGTTATCCTTTTACTGGTCAAGTCCCTGTTCAAGTGCCCCCTCCAATACCGCCATCAGGTGCGGTCATACCCACTCCACCAGTTGCTCCAACAATCCCTGGACAGTTACCTATGGAAGAGTCCTATATTGAGAATATCCTGCGCTTAAATCTTGGGAAAATGGCCACCATTTATATGACCTTTGAAAACAATTCCCAATGGAATGCCAAAGTGTTCAAAGGAGTACTTGAAGCAGCAGGAAGGGACCACATCATTATTAGTGACCCAAAAACAGGAACCCGTTATCTGCTGTTGATGGTGAATCTAGATTACATTACCTTTGATGAAGAATTAAATTATTTTTATCCTCCTGCCGGAGCTCCCCAACCAAGGAGAAAATCAAAAAAAGAGTACTAAACACCTCTAGCAGCTATCAGAAAAGACCCACATTCCCCTTCATGACAGAAGTTGGATGTGGGTTTTAAATCTAACGGGCGATTTCATCCATGATCCGGTGGAATAGATGAACTGCGGCATTGGAACTTTGGGGATTTCTGTTTTTGGCGACCACAGCCATGACATATTTGGGTTTTTCAGTTGGACCGTATCCGACGAACCATTGGTTATTTCTTTCCCGATTACGAATAAACACCTGGGCAGTACCCGTTTTTCCAGCTACTGAAATCAGGCTGTTTTTTAATGAGGTAGCAGTTCCTTCTTCCACCACCAGCTGCATCATTTTTTGCAACTGATAAGCGGTGTAGGGAGTAATAGATTCGCCTTTTATTTTTTTCCCAGAAAAGGTGTAAAAAGAAACCCCATTTTGATAACGGATTTCTTTCACCACTCTCACTTCCTCTTTTCTTCCTCTGTCTAATATGGAAGCCACCATGTTGGCTGCCTGCAGGGGAGTTATCTGAACGTCCCGTTGACCAATGGCCGTTTGGATCAAAACCCCTTCATCATCCTTCGGGGTGGAATCCGCAAAAATTTGCCCGGCTTCTTCACCTGCCAATTGGGTAAATTCCCCCTTATGAAAGAAATCTGCATCCTCCCAACCGACAGGAGTGGTTACCCCAAGCTTCTCAGCGTACTCTTCAATGGTTTTTCCTCCAAGGCGGTAGGCCACCTGGGCAAAGGTAACGTTGCATGACTGGGCAAAGGCCTCTGCAAGTGTGAGCCATCCATGGCCCTCCTTCTTCCAGCAGGTGAAATTATATTTCCCGTAACTTCCGTTACAGAAAAACCGATCGTTTAATGAAAAGGTTCCCGTATCTAAGGCAGCGGCAGCAACCACAATTTTAAACACGGAACCTGGTGATGTTTGTTTTATCCCCTTATTCTGCCAAGTATCGCTTTTGGGATCCACTTGATTGGGGTTAAAATTGGGACGGCTGGCCATAGCTAATACTTCCCTTGTTGAAGCATCCAGAATGACAGCGGCTCCATCCGTGATTCCCAATCTATCCATTTCCTTTTCCACAACACGTTGAATGACAGAATCAATGGTTGTAACAACGGAAAGAGGATAAAATGGATTGGAGGATTTTTTGATTCCTCCATCCAAACCAAAAAGCGGCCTCCCTTGCCCATCGACAAAATAGGATAAGGAAGAGGAACCCATTCCCTTCAGGAAAGGTTGAAAGGAATATTCCAATCCGGCTACACCAACGGGAGTATCAGGGGTAATCCACCCTTGGATGATTTCTGCACCATATTTTCTTTTTACCAATTCCGGATTTTGTCCGATATATCCGATTAGGTGTCTGGCCATTCCGTTGAACTGATATCTGTCAATCACAGATATCGAAACAATTCCGGGGATATGCAGCTTGTTGATCTCACTCTTGACTTTGTCGTTTATCGTAAAAAGGGATCCATCCTCTTTGGTTAATGGAATTGGAGAGACAGCCTTATCAATCATTTTAGAAATCGAACCATAGGAAGTGCCCGTTAATTTCTCAAAGACTTTTATTCGAAGATTTAAGTCCCTATCCTGTTTATTCTCATCTTCTATTTTTGGAAACAGGTAAATCACATGTTTAATCTCTCCGGTCAGCGGAACTCCATTTCTGTCAGTAATGTCCCCCCGTCCAGAATCAAAGACTGCTCCAACCTTCCTTTGCTGAACGGCATGAAAGGTGAGATCCACATCGTGGGGACCAAAATGTTCTTCAGATGCGATCTGTATCCAGAATAGGCGTCCCCAAAGCAACAACCAAGAAAAGAATATACCCATTAAGAGCCGAAACGTTCTTTGTTTAAAGCGCAGATGAAACAAAAAATCATCCCCTGAAAGTCACTTTATTATCAGTGTTACCTTTCAAAGGGATGATGTATTCATTTATCAAGTATTCTCTTTCCTCATCATATCGTAAGATGCAACTGGTTGCTTTACTTTTACTTTCACCACCTGAAGTGGATGACGGGCCACTTCCAATTCGTTCCCTTCTTCATCCCACATGGAATCGATGGTTTGCTCAAAATGGGTATTCGGCCCAAAAAATTCAACTTCCTGGCCAATTTGAAAGTGATTTCGCTGTTGTATGGTAGCAATTCCCGTATCCGGATCATAACCCAACACCAAAGCGGCAAAATCATATTTTTTCATTCGGGGCCCCGTCCCGAAAATCTGATCCTCATGGGTGGGATTCCCATAATAAAACGCAGAAGTAAGAGGTCGATGGGCTGCTTTTAATATTTCATTCAGCCATTCCTGCTTCAACTGATATTTTTCAGGATCTTCGCAGTAGGCATCTATGGCGTGCCGATAGGCGTTAACCACCGTCGCTACATAGTGAACACTTTTCATCCGGCCTTCAATCTTTAAGCTGTCCACCCCAGCCTCGATCATGTCGGGAATATTCTCAATCATACACAGATCCTTTGAACTCATGGTATACTGTTCCTCCCCTTCAGTGAAAAGGGGAATCTCTTTAGTCGTATCCTGTGATGGGATCTCCTCTTCCGGCAACTCCTCGAACAGATCATACTTCCACCGACAAGACTGGGCACAGCCTCCACGATTGGCATCCCTTGCCGTCATATGATTGGATAATACGCAACGGCCGGAGTAGGAAATACACATGGCTCCATGAATAAAGGCTTCAATTTCCACATCGACATGTCTTTTAATCTCGCGAATTTCCTCCATGGATACTTCTCTAGCCAATACGACTCTTGCAACCCCTTCATCCTTCCAGAATTTCACCGCTTGCCAATTGGTGGTGGAAGCCTGAGTACTTAAATGAATCTCCATATCAGGCGTTACCCTTTTTGCTGTGGCAATAATGGCAGGATCTGCCACGATAATTGCGTCAATCCCGATATCTTCCAGGTTTTTTAAATATTCTTCCAACCCATTAAGATCCTCATTATGAGCAATAATATTTGCGGCTACAAAAACCTTAGCCCCCCGTTTATGGGCAAATTGAACCCCTTTTCTCATATCATCAAAGGTAAAATTACCTGCTTTTGCTCTTAATCCAAATTGTTGGCCCCCAATATATACAGCATCGGCACCATAGCGAATGGCAAACTCCAATTTTTCCAAATTACCAGCCGGTGCCAATAGTTCAGGTTTCTTTATTTTCGTTTTTAACATCACTTATCTCTCCATTCATTAATTTATACCATTTGACCGGAACTAAAGAATTTACTAAGGCCCGCCTTCGAGTTCGTCCATTTCTATCAATAAATTAAATCCTTGAAATAAAATCCAGTACTTAAAGGTCTGTTTTCTGGTTGAAGTTCCCGTATGACTTGCATCCAACGATCATCTATTTGATAACCTTCAGAGTCTTCCACATATCGATCGATGGCCTGCCTATAAATACCAACGATTTGAACATGATCATCCATTGGTTTTAAAATTCCCTCAATTTTTAAGGAATCAATTCCTCCATCTATAAAGGCAGGAAGATGCTCCAGCATGCAGATATCATCCATGCTCATAATATGAGTACCGCTGCTATCCTCAAAAACAGGATACCTTTCATCACTTCTTTTTGCTTCTTTCAGAAAAAGATTTCGTCCTTTTGAAGGGATATCACCCGCTTCCTTTCCTTGATATCTCATGTAATTGGATACCAATTCCCTTTTGGAATGGAAGATACATGTCATACCATGAATCTGGGCCTGGATTTCTATATTTACTCGCTTTTTAATCTCCAGCACCGCCTCAAGGGATAATTCTCTGGCCAGGATCGCCCTGCTGGCTCCCTTTTGTGCCCAATAGTTAACGGTTTCATAATTGGTGGAAGTGGTCTCCGTATTCCAGTGAAGGGAAAGATGGGGAGCAACTTCCGCTGCCGTTACTAAAACGGCAGGATCTCCAAACACAATAGCGTCAACCCCCACTTGATCAAGGGATGAAATGTATTGGGGAAGCTCTGCCAAAATTTCATGGTGCATCAGATTGTTTACTGAGACATACACCTTTGCTCCTTTATCATGAGCCAATGGTACAGCCTGTTCAATATCATTAAGGGAAAAATTCCCCGGTAACCTTAATCCATATCTTTCATGACCGATATTTACTGCATCGGCACCTGCCTCAATCACTTTTATCAATTCATCAATATTCCTTGCTGTTGTTAATAATTCAGGCTTTTTTAAAGCCATCTTCTCCACCTCGTTTCACACTTAACGCTAATCCATCACCCAAAGGGACAAAAGCAGTTGATAACTGGGGATGACGGGCCAACATATCATTATATCCTTTCATATTGGTGACCATGGTTCGAATTTTGTGCCTTACCCTTTCCTTGGCTACCAATCCTCGTAACAGGACGTTGTCACTAACAATAAGGCCTCCCTCTTCAACCCACGGAAAAAAATGATCAAAAAAACGTTGGTATTGCCCCTTAGCTGCATCAATAAACAAAAAATCTATGGGGGGCTTTCCCAACAATTCCTCAGGGTTAATTCCCTCTGTGGCATCTCCAATGATCAGATGGATACGGTCATCCAACTGAGCGGCTTTAAAATTGTCAATCGCTACCCTGGCCCGTTCTTCATTTAACTCTATGGTAGTAATCTGGGCAGCAGGGGCACTTCTGGCCATCCAAATGGTGGAGTAACCTTCAGCAGTTCCAACTTCCAAGATATGTTTGGGAGCTTTCCATTGAAGGAGAACCGAAATCAATTGAATACTGGGCAACTGGATAATCGGAATATTTTTTTTCTCTGATTCCTCTTCCATTTGGCTTAACAGAGCATCCCTTGTAGGAATCAATTGCTTTAGATAATGATAAATGATTTCATTTCCTGCTTCCATAGTAAAAACACACCTGTCTCAAAATTTTTAGCATCCGTAGAAATGGAACTAAAGAATTTGCTAAGGACAGCATTTGAGTTCGTGCTTAGCGGAGGGGCTGAAGAACGGAAGTTAGCCTGCAAACTGACTCCATCTTCGAAATGCCCAGATGTTTTTGAGGGCTCCGTTCTTTAGCTTCAAAGCGGACTTTAATAACTTCTTCGCCCTGTAGCTAACCGCCACTAAGGTTCCTTCTTCTTAAGGAGATAAGTGGCGGTAAGCCCCTGGACAAGTTCAACTAAACTTCAGATAGAGTATAAACTCCAACTGAAGTAAGTTTCCTATGCCGAACTCAACTTGCGGACGTGTAAATCTTTAGTTCCGTCCATATATTTATTGTTCCTCTTTACTCTTTGCAATATTTTTGCGATGCTCGGCAAAGGTTTTGGCAAAATAATGTTCACCGCTACCATCTTTTTTGGTGACAAAGTATAAGAAATCGTTTTTTTCGGGATAAACGACTGCCTTTAATGAATTCCTGCCGGGAGAGGAAATGGGGCCCGGGGGCAAACCAGGATACTTATACGTATTGTACAAACTATCAATTTCTAAATCCGCATAGGTTACAATTTCTTTTTGTTTTCCCAGTGCATATTGTACCGTTGCATCAGACTGAAGGGCCATGCCAATTTCTAAGCGGTTAAAAAATAGCCCAGCGACACGTTCCCTTTCTTTATCTACTTTCACTTCCCGTTCCACAATGGAAGACAAGGTAACAGCCTCGTCAAGGGTTATCTTCCGTTTTTTAAGTTCTTCTAGCCATTCAGGTTTAAATTCCTTTTCAAACTGGGCCAGCATCCGGTTGATGATGTCGTATTCCGTAGCTCCTTTTTCCAACTCATAGGTCTCAGGGAAAAGATATCCTTCCAAACGGTATTTTCTGTTTTTATTCTTTGGAATATTATTGATAAATTCATAATCAAAGGAACCCGTATTCACCAATTCCAAAAACTTCTCCCGGTTCACAAGTCCCTTGTTTGCCAATAAATCGGCAATCTCATCCACCTTTAATCCCTCAGGAATCGTAAAGGTGATGGTTTCCACATAGATGTCTCCATTCTTCAATTTTCTAATTAGATCATCCATCGACTCTCCAGGGGTAAATTGATATTGTCCAGCTTGTAGTTGATTATCCACGCCCTTCATTCTAATGTAATATTTAAAAACAAGAGCATTTCGAATCAATCCATGATTATATAGGATTTGTCCTATATCTGAAGAAGCAGCTCCTTTGGGAATCGTTACAAGAATAGGTTCCCCTCTGTCAACTGGCTGCAAATTGTTGTAAACATAGTAAGCTCCCCCGCCTAGTCCAATCACAATGATAACCACCAATACAAAGATAAAGGATAGACCCCTTTTTATAGGTGAGGATTTCTCTTCAGCCATACTCCTCCTCCTCTCATCCTGTCCATTATACACAATCTGCAGACAAGAAAAAAAGATGGAGATACGACCCCATCCTTATTACTATGACATCTGAAGTTTAGTTGAACTTATCCAAGGGCATAGCGCCACTACCTCTATATGAGAGGAACTAAAGATTTGCGTTCTTTAGCCTCGAAGCGGACTTTAAAAACTTCTTCGCCGAACTCGACTTGCGGACGTGTAAATTCTTTAGTTCCACTTCTCTAATCAAGAAGCGAGAGACTTAGTGGCGGTTAGCCATCGGGCGAACAATTGGCACTTAATACCCTTCCTGTACTTCTTCCATTAGAGTATTAAAAGTTTCGCTGACCATATTCCATTCCTCTTCGTCCTCGATGGCTTCCAGAACATCAGAACCATCATAACGGAAAATATGGACTTCATATTCTTCCTCGTTATTATCCACTTGATCTTGGGGAACAAGAACCAAATAGGATCTTCCCTCCATATCAAATTGATAATATACCTGAAAATCCCTTTCATCTCCTGACTGCTCATCCGTTAAAGTAATCACTTCACCCACATCAATGGGTTGTTCGGACATTTTCAATTCCCCCTTCTGGCATTCAGATAACTTTGTAAAATAAGTACCGCTGCCATTTTATCAATTACTTGTTTCCTTTTCTTTCGGCTGACATCTGCAGAAATAAGGGTTCGTTCCGCAGCCATCGTGGTTAATCTTTCATCCCAAAGATGAACGGGAAGCGACGTGGTTTCTTTTAGTTTGTCAGCAAACTGCATACATAATTCCCCGCGGGGCCCAATCGTTCCGTTCATATTTTTTGGTAGTCCCACCACAATTTGTGAAACATGGTAGGAGTCAATGATTTGTTGCAAATGAAGAAGATCCTCCTTTTCCGACTTCCTGCGGATCACTTCAATTCCCTGGGCCGTCCACCCCAATTCATCACTTACCGCTACTCCAATGGTTTTATCCCCAATATCCAATCCTAAAAGACGCACAGATTCACCTTCCTATATGCATTCAATCAATCAAGGATTCAGCTGCGGTGCTGGGCCAGATAGGACTTGACCAGTTCTTCGATGAGTTCATCCCTTTCCAATCTCCGAATCAAGGTACGAGCATTGTTATGTCTGGGAATATACGCAGGATCTCCAGATAATAAATACCCAACGATTTGATTAATCGGATTGTATCCTTTTTCCTCCAAAGCCTGATACACTTGAAACAAAACCTCTTTGGGAGAAGTATCCACCCATTCGCCCTTCACGTTAAATTTCACGGTTTTATCCATAGAACTCATCCTTTCACACCTCACTCCCCTTGATTCTTTCTTTCCTAACTTACTTCTCTTTTTAATTAGAAATTCCTCTTTTTTCCCTAATAAATTCCCTTACCATATCAAGAGCTTCATCCAATTTATTTGGATTTTTTCCTCCAGCCTGGGCCATATCCGGACGTCCACCTCCACCGCCTCCGCAGCAGGCAGCGACTTCCTTCACCAGTTTTCCAGCATGATATCCTTGTTTCACCAAGTCTGGCGAAACTCCGGTCACAATATTTACTCTATTCCCTTGAATGGATGAAAGGACAATAACCCCACTGGGAAGTTTCGATTTCAAATCATCCACCATGTTTCGCAGGTTATCCATGTCGGCGGCCGCCACCTTGGCGGCTATAAATTTAACCCCATTCTCCTCCTGGATTTGTTCAAGAAGGGAGGATGCTTCCATATGGCTTAACTTACCCTTTAGGGATTCGTTTTCCCTCTGGAGTTCTTTCATTTGCTCCAAAAGGCCGGAAACACGCTTGGATACATCAGGAAGATTCGCTTTAACTTTATCCGCAATTTCCTTTAAAGTTTCCACCTGTTGATTCAAGTAATGAAAGGCTTGTCTTCCTGTTACTGCTTCAATCCTTCTGATTCCTGCCCCAATTCCCGTTTCCGAGAGAATTTTAAACAAACCGATTTCCGCAGTGTTCCTCACATGACATCCACCACATAATTCCAAACTGTAATCCCCTACCTTAATGACACGAACAATTTCACCATACTTTTCGCCAAACAGTGCCATGGCTCCCATGGTCTTTGCTTCATCCAAGGTTTTGAACATCGCTTCTACATTTAAGTTTCTCCAAATCTGTTCATTGATGATGGACTCAATCTTTTGTATTTCATCTTCCGTCATTCCACCAAAATGGGTAAAGTCAAAGCGCAGACGGTCAGGGGCAACAAGAGATCCGGCCTGATTTACATGATCACCCAGAACGTCTTTAAGTGCCTGATGAAGTAAATGTGTGGCCGTATGGTTTTTAATGATATCGGTGCGTGAATCCCGTCTGACGACCGCCTCCACGGTATCCCCTTTTTTCAAGGTTCCTTCTTTGATCACCACTTGATGAATATGCTGTCCGTTTGGACCCTTTTGGACATCCTCAACCTGGACCTGGGTCCTGCCCGAAGTCAAATAACCTTTGTCTGCAACCTGTCCTCCGCTCTCGGCGTAGAAGGGCGTCCGATCTAATATTACCTGGCAGGCTTCTCCCTCGGAAATCATATCTACCAGTTGGTCTTGATGAACAATGGCAATCACTTTAGCCATAGTTACCAGTTCATCATAACCGACAAACTCACTTTTATCCTTGATTTCTCCAAGAACTCCTCCTTGAACCTGCATACTGTCCACTTCCTGTCTAGCCATTCTGGCTCTCATCCGCTGTTCTTCCATGGCAGCTTCAAATCCTTGGTGGTCAACGTCAAGGCCGTGTTCCATACAGTAATCTTCTGTTAAATCCAAAGGGAATCCGAAAGTATCATATAGTTTGAAAGCGTCCGGTCCTGACAGGGTTTTACGGCCTTCTTTTTTGGTATTTAAAATCATCTCTTCAAGAATTGCCATCCCCTCCGTTAAGGTTTCGTGGAATCTTTCTTCTTCATTTTTGATCACCCGTTGAATAAAATCCGCTTTCCCCAACACTTCGGGATAGTAATCCTTCATGATTTCACCAACAACGGGAGCCAATTGATAGAGAAAAGGTTTATCAATGCCAATCACTTTTCCGTAGCGGGATGCACGTCGAAGTAACCGGCGGATGACATAACCCCTTCCTTCATTGGAAGGAAGGGCACCGTCACCTACTGCAAAAGTAACCATTCGCGAATGGTCGGCAATCACCCTCAAAGCAACATCCCATTCTTTCTTTTGCCGATAATCAATACCAGCCAGTTCACATGTGGCTTTAATGATGGGAAGGAACAAATCGGTATCAAAGTTGGTTTCTCCATTCTGCAAAATGGATGCCATTCTCTCCAATCCCATTCCGGTATCAATATTTTTCTTTGGAAGTGGAGTATAAGTGCCATCCGGATTATGATTAAATTGAGAGAAAACCAGATTCCAAATTTCCAAATACCTTTCATTCTCTCCCCCTGGATATAATTCGGGATCATTGGGATCATTGCCAAAGCCAGGTCCCCTGTCGTAAAAAATCTCGGAATTGGGGCCGCTTGGTCCTTCCCCAATATCCCAGAAGTTTCCTTCCAAGCGATAAATCCGATCTTTCGAAAGCCCCACCCTTTCATGCCAAATGGTGAATGCTTCATCATCTTCCGGATGAATGGTTACGTATAACTTGTCCGGATCAAATCCAATCCATTTGGGGTCCGTTAAAAATTCCCATGCCCACAAAATTGCTTCTTCCTTAAAATAATCGCCTATGGAAAAATTGCCTAACATTTCGAAGAAGGTGTGGTGTCTGGCGGTTTTTCCCACATTTTCAATATCATTGGTGCGAATTGATTTTTGAGCATTACAAATTCTGGGATTATCAGGGATCAACCGACCGTCAAAATATTTTTTTAAAGTGGCCACCCCAGAATTAATCCACAATAGAGATGGATCATCCACTGGAATTAAGGAAGCACTGGGTTCAATGGAATGACCCTTTTCCACAAAAAAATCCAAAAATTTTTGTCTGATTTCTGCAGACGTTAAATGTTTCATTTCTCCTACCTCCATATCACCTATTTTTTCCAAATAAAAAAACTTCCATCCCCCTCAGGGACGAAAGTTTTACTTTCGCGGTACCACCCTGCTTACCAAGACAGAAGTAAGAGGTCAGACTGGTTCATATCGGCGAAAAAGTCGATTTTGATATTATTAGTCTGTTTTATCCTTCTTTCCTGGTCGCTTATCACGATAACGGGTTAATCCGGCAGGGTTTGCCTGCACTCGGGAGTAGCCTTCCATCATCATTCTACAGAAATCTTTCAGCCAAGGATTTCCTCTCTGGGTGAAAAATGTTGATGTACTCGTTCCCTCATCGATTTCAATCTTCATTATGTTCCATATTATATATACAGCCTTCGTTCCTGTCAACGTTTCACGACATGGATAAAAAGGTGTTGGACAATTACCTTTGATACCACAAATATGGGAACCGCTAATATTAATCCAATGACTCCCCCCATTTCACCGCCTACAAGAAGAGCTGCAATAATCGTTAATGGATGGATATGTAGCTGTTTACCCATCACCTGAGGAGATATGATATTCCCCTCAATCATTTGAATGATAAAATTGACGGCAAGAACCAAAAGCATCATTTTGACAGAAATGGTTAATCCGATAAAAATGGCAGGAGCTGCACCCAAAATGGGACCAAAAAAGGGAATAATGTTGGTTAATCCTACGATAAACGAAAGAAAAATAGGATATGGCAGTCCTATTAATTTATAGCCAATATAGGAGAGAATGCCAACGAAAAAACAAACAATCAACTGACCCCTTATGTACTGACCCAGGGCGTCATCTATATCCCGTAGCATCCTGGCCAATTTTTTTCGATGTCTTGATGGAAATAAGAAGTAAAAATTTTTCTGGATCTTTCCCATATCTTTCACAATATAAAAAACAAGAAACGGAAGAATGAGTATGGTAAAAAATTTCTCTAAAAAATTACCAGCGCCGTCCACAACATGAGTAACCATTTGCCCCAATTTTATCTCTAATTGGGAAAAAGCCTGAATTAAACCCATTTGGATTCCCTCAGGAAGAGCATAAATATTTCGACTCCAGGAATGAATAAAATTCTGATATTGAATAGCTAACTGTGGAAGGGTAGAAACCAGTTCTTTAAACTGTCCCCAAAAGGCTGGAATCGTATTCAATAAAACAACAATAAAAAGAAGAAGAAAAATGACATAGATGAGTAATACAGCTATTGCCCGGGGGACTCCCCTTCGATAGATCATTTCAACAATGGGATATAACAAATAAGAAATAATAAGAGCTGCAAAAAATGGAACCACCATCTTTTTAATAAATTCCCATACAAAAATCAATATATCTTGTACCTGCATCAGAAAATAGAGAATGATTAAGATGAGAATCGTATATATCAAAAAGAGGATCCATTTTTCCTTCAGAAATCTCTCCATCCTACTTATCCATCCTTTGTCCTCTTCATGCATTCAATGATCTGAAAAATAAGCCCTTTAAACCGTATCCGGTTCAAAGGGCAACAAGATTATGATCTACCGATTTTTGCCATTACTCTCCCCAGCCGTTGTCTTGTCATCATCAAAAACGGTAACATTTGTCCCAAATTACGGGTGAAGAAATTCGTCCTCATATTGCGGCGCTTTACGACTATTCCGGTAATAAGAGCCAGAACGCCACCTGTTAATATGGTTCCGAACCAACCACGATTTAACAAGGTAAGTCCCCCCTTACAGTTGATTGTAAGTGACCTTCCCATTGTCATCGGCAAAGAGATCATTTAGGGAACTAAGACTTCCATCTTCTTCCACCTGAAAAACATTGACCTCATCACCAACTAAGCTAAATTCAATAAAACAGGTCCAGCAATAATATTGGTGAGTTCCTATTTTGCCAATATCCTTTCCTTTACAATTGGGGCAATACAAAACCATGCCGCGAACCTCCATCAATAAGAATCCTTCTCTTGTTCCACCACGAGTGCATCGTCCCCAAACATCACATGCCGGGGACGTTTTATTACTCTCCGGCCTTCAGTCAAATCAGATATCAATCCATCTGACAATTCGTACCCTATAATTGTGCCCATTTCTTCCATAAAGTAAACATCTTCCACAAGTCCCAGTTCCATCCCGGTTCCTAAGATCGCAGGTATTCCTTTTAACTTCTTTTTCCCGGTAAAAATGGAGTGAAACCCGGTGGCATAATCCATGGGTTTTATCTGGTCTTCATTTTCCACAACCAGACAATCTTCCCCAATTGCCCCAATTTGTTCAGACGGGATAAAGCGATTCCTTCTAATGAAGGTTTTTGTTTCCATCGCTACTCCCCGGATCGTCCATTTTTCGTCAAAATAAATATCCCGAACAACACCAAGTTGCTGACCTGTCTCACGATTGATTACCGGAAGACCCACGATTTCTTCGGCTTTGCGCAAGGAAAAACCCTCCTTCCGCTATCCTTAGTATTCTAGGAAAGAGGGAGAATTAATCAGGCATTTGGTGTAAGCGTTGTATCAAAAAGGAGTATCTCAATTCTTCTCCAGATTCCTTCACTGCTTTTTCCAAGGCTTCCCTTTGTCCACACAGGATAAGATATGTTTTTCCACGGGTGACAGCTGTATAAATCAATTTTCTTCTCAACATCCGATAATAACTTAACAGAACGGGAATCACGACGATGGGGAATTCACTTCCCTGGGACTTATGTATCGAACAACAATAGGCTAACGTTAGTTGATGAAGCTGACTTCTGCCATAAATAACTTCCAATCCGTCAAAATGAACAACAAGCATCGGTTCCTTTTCATTGGATTCCTCAGGAGTAATAACGGCCATCACTTCTCCAATATCACCGTTAAACACATGCTGGTCGGGATTGTTGGATAATTGCAATACTTTGTCTCCCACCCGAAAAGTCGTCTCTCCATATGTGATTTCCCTCTTTTTCCCAGAATGGGGATTAAATAATTCCTGCAATTCTTTATTTAATTCATTAATACCGGCTTTTCCCTTGTACATAGGAGCTAAAACTTGAATATCTCGGACAGCATATCCCTTCTCAATGGCTCCCTGGCAAACCCGCTTAATTAACTCAACGGTCTCTGATGGAGTACATGAAAAAAAACGACGGTCTTTCTTTGGATATTCCAAATCAGGAGGAATTTCTCCTTTTCCAATGTAATGGGCAAGTTCAATGATGGATGAACCTTCAGCCTGACGATAAATATCCGTTAATTGGATGACGGGAACCTGTCCTGAACGAATCAAGTCGTGCAACACATTCCCCGGGCCTACGGAAGGAAGCTGGTCTGCATCCCCCACTAATATGACCCGCATCCCCTCCGGAATACTTCGAAATAATTGATTGGCCAACCACATATCCATCATGGAAGACTCGTCCACAATTAACAGTTTTCCATCAATGGGGTGATCCCCGTCCCGCTCAAAAAAATCCCCTTTCCACCCTAAAAGACGGTGGATGGTCATCGCAGGAAGTCCTGTTGCTTCAGACATCCGTTTTGCAGCTCTTCCCGTAGGTGCCACCAGCAAAATTGGGAAAGGATCTCCTTCAGGATCCCTGTAGTCCTCCGGGTTGATGGAAATTTGCTGTATAATGGAAAACAAATGACATATTCCTTTGATCACCGTTGTTTTTCCCGTACCGGGACCTCCGGTTAAGATCATAAACGGTGTGGTCATTGCCTTTTCAATGGCTTCCCTTTGAGTAGGAGCAAATTCGATTCCCAACTGTTCCTCCACTTCTCCTAAACCCTGGAAAAACTCAGCCATTGATAGGTTGCTCTCCAATTTCGTTTGTAACAAATCCAACACCTTTCTGGCAAAACCAACCTCGGCATAATAAAGGGAAGGTAGGTAACACCTCTCTTCATCCAAGACCACTTTACCCTCTTCAATTAATTGAAGCAGACCAGTTTCCACCTGTGATGTCTCAAAAAGATAGCTATTATTAATTTCATAAAGAAGCTGAATGGATTTTTCAATCAAAACATCTTGAGGAAGATAAACATGACCGCTACCATGGGCGGCTTCACTGAGCAAATGGTAAATAGCTGCCTTTAACCTTTGCGGAGAATCTGCTCCTATACCTACTCCCCGTCCAATTTCATCGGCCCTTTTAAAGCCAATCCCTTGAACGTCTTCAATCAGCTGATAGGGATTCTCCTGAAGAATCCTCAACGTATCCTGCAAATATACTTGATATATCCGGACTGCCAGATTGGGACCAATACCAAAGCGATAAAGAAAAACCATCGCCTGTTCCAGGGCCTTATGCTCAATAATCACCTGATATATCTCATTGGCACGGGAAGGATGCATGCCGGGAATCTCATGAAGTGAATCGGGATTTTCTGCGATGACGGTTAAAGCATTTTCCCCCAAGTGGTCAACGATTTTTTCCGCCGTCTTTTTCCCTACCCCATGAAATAAATCGCTGGATAAATACTTGATGATTCCTTCCCTGGTTTTTGGCCAATCCTTCTCATAGCTTTCCGCATGAAATTGCCGGCCAAACCTGGGATGATCCTTCCAATAACCGGTAAAGATAAAAACATCTTCGGGATAGACAGAAGGAAAAGTGCCAACAACAACAATTTCTTTATCCTCAATGGGAGTGGAGGTTTCTAGAACCTTAACTTTAGTAATGGTGTACCAATTCTCCTCATTGTGAAATATTTCATGGATTATTTGGCCCTTGACACTTTCATTCATTTCCTCCGTCCTCCGCTACCATTTATCCAAACTTATTATAACATATACGTGATAAACCATGGTATTATTTAGGAGTTTTTCCTTTTTTCATGATTAATCTCTTTACTATCTGGGCAGTTTTTTTAGCAGCAAGCTGTATATCTTCTTCTGTCAAGCCATATCCAAAGCTAAAACGGACGGCTGATTGGGTCAATTCTTCCTTTAAACACATGGAACGCAGTACATGGGAAACCTCCAAGGAACCGGATGAGCAGGCAGATCCGCTGGCGGCAGCAATTCCTTCCATATCCAGTGCCATCAACAAGGTTTCTGTTTTGGTTCCCGGAAAACTGACATTTAAAATATGAGGAAGATACTCTTCTGAATGTCCGTTTACATGATAAACGATTTCTTCTTTACTAAATGTATCTGTCATGATCTTGCGGAACCGGATATATTTCTCCCGTTTTTCTTCCATGGTTCCCATGGCAATTTCTACAGCCTTGGAAAACCCGATAATACCAGGAACATTTTCCGTTCCGGCCCTTCGTTTTTTCTCCTGGGAACCACCCAAGATATGGGGTAAGATAAGAACTTTTTTGGAAATATATAAAGCACCGATTCCTTTTGGGCCGTTCATTTTGTGGGCAGAGAAGGATAATAGATCAACCGGTAATGTGCTTACATCAATGGGAATCGTGCCGAAGGCTTGTACGGCATCACTATGAACATAAATCCCCTTTTCCCGAGCCAAATGACCAATCTCTGAAACGGGCTGTAGAGTCCCCACCTCATTGTTTCCATACATGATACTAATTAAGATCGTTTGATCTTTGATGGCCTTTGCCACATCTTTCAAGTTTACCTTTCCTGATAAGTCTACTGGAAGATAAGTTACTTCAAATCCCATTTTTTCTAAATATTCGCAGGCATGAAGAACGGCATGATGTTCAATCTGTGATGTAATAATATGATTGCCTTTTTGCCGGTTAGCCAAAGCTACACCAATAATGGCCATATTATCCGCTTCCGTTCCACCGCTGGTAAACACAATTTGTCCGGGTTCAGCGTGAATGGAACGGGCAATCTTTTCCCTGGCCTCATCGATATGGAGGCGAACTGTTCTTCCGAACCCATGAATGCTGGATGGATTTCCGTATATCTTCTTAAAAAAAGGCTCCATCGCTTCATATACCAATGGATGAACGGGCGTTGTTGCGGCATGGTCCAAGTATATCTGCTGCATATGTGTTCACCACTTTTCACTAGATCCTAGATTAAATGTAAAACATATAATTATCTCCCTTATCACCATGGGATGCCAAATCGGCCAGAGTAGTCGAATCCAATACTTCTGTAATGCTGTCGCGGATTCTGATCCACAGCTCCCTTTTGGCAGGTTCTTCTTCGTCAATAAATTCCACCGGAGAAATAGGGCCTTCCAGCACGCGAATCACATCTCCGGCAGTTATTTCTTCAGGTGGCCTTGATAAAATGTACCCGCCATATGCCCCCCTCATGCTCTTCACCAGCCCGGCATTTCTAAGTGGTGCGATCAGTTGTTCTAAATAATGCTCAGACAAATCATTCCGCTGGGCAATGCTTTTTAAAGAAATGGGTCCTTCTCCAAAATGGCTGGCCAAATCGATCATTAAGGTTAATCCATATCTTCCTTTCGTCGAAACTTTCATAAAAAGTTTCTCCCCCTATTCCAGTTTTTCCTTTTTCTTTTGCTCTTGAATCCAATTGAGATATAATCCTATTTGTTTCTCATAACCTCGGTTAACCGGGTGGTAAAATTGTTGATGCACACCATCCGGAAAGTAGGATTGATTGACATAACCGCCCGGATAATCATGGGGATACAAATATCCAACTCCATGCCCCAATTTCTTGGCACCCTTATAAGATGCATCCTTCAAATGGGATGGAACCTCGCCATGGCCTTTCTCGTTTATGTAGCGCAAGGCTTGATTGATTCCGTTATAGGCTGCATTGCTTTTCGGAGCACAGGCAAGATAGGTTACCGCCTGTGCCAATGGAATCCTTCCTTCCGGCATTCCAATGATATCTAGGGCCTGGAAGGCTGAAACTGCTACCTGCAATCCCCTCGGGTCCGCATTTCCAACATCCTCGGATGCTGCTATAATCATTCTCCTGGCGATAAATTTAGGGTCTTCCCCGGCATCAATCATTCTGGCTAACCAGTAAAGGGCCGCATCAGGATCAGACCCCCGAATCGATTTAATAAATGCAGAAATGGTATCATAATGGTTATCACCTGATTTATCATAGCGGACAGCCCGTCGCTGAATTGAATCCACTGCCACATCTAACGTGACATGAATGGTTCCTTCATAATCGGGAGGGGTTGTAACCACAGCCAATTCCAATGCATTTAACATTCTTCTTGCATCTCCCTCGGCATAACGAATGAGATGAAGAAGGGCATCTTCTTCCATATGTACCTGCCAGTTTCCCAATCCCTTTTCCCTATCATTTAATGCTCTTATTGCTACCTGTCGCAAATCCTCTTCTGAGAGCAGCGTAAGGGAAAAAATTTGTGATCTGGAAAGGAGGGCCGGATTCACTTCAAAAAAGGGATTCTCCGTCGTGGCACCAATTAGAATAACTACCCCGTCTTCCACAAAGGGAAGTAGGGCATCCTGTTGGGCTTTATTGAACCGGTGAATTTCATCTACAAACAATATCGTTTTTTGTTGGTACATACCCAATCGTTGCTTTGCCTCAGTTATAATCTGCCGGATATCACTGACCCCTGCCGTTACGGCATTTAATTGGGTAAAAGTGCTTTTCGTTGTGTTCGCGATCACCCTGGCCAATGTCGTTTTCCCTGTCCCGGGGGGCCCATAGAAAATAACAGATGATAGTTGGTCAGCTTCAATAGCCCTCCGAAGCAATTTCCCCGGACCTACAATATGTTGCTGTCCGACAAACTCATCCAAGCTGCTGGGTCTCATTCGGGCAGCCAAAGGTCCTTTTGCTTCTCGTTGCTGTTCCTCAGAATATGTGAATAAATCCATTTTCTTACCACCTTTTCCCGTTCATTATACGTTTTTAAATTCCTAGTGTAAAGGTGGGAAAACTGACTCCATAAACGAAATCCCCAGATGTTTTAGAGGGCTCCGTTTTTTAGCTATGAAGCGAACTTTAATCACTTCTTTGCTCGAACTCGACTAGCGGACGTATAAATCTTTAGTTCCACTTATCAAGCTAGTCCTGCAAATCAGAAATAATTCCATAGGCATCCTGCCAATGGGTTAAACGGGGTATATCGGTATATTCTCTGTTATACACGGCATCCACCACAACCGTTGGAATTTTAGCATGAATAAGTCGATCTAAATGATCAGGGGCATCCTCAAAAAAAAGATCAATTCCTAATTCCTGTGCAACCTTTGCCTTATCCTGGGAATTCATGTAAAGGTTATCACCGTTGTAGGGAAATCCGTGCTTTTTCAACCAGTTGACGGTTACCTCTCGAATATGCTTCATTCCTGGCCTTGCTGTAATAAAATAAACTTCATGACCATCCTTTACCAATTGGGATAACGTTTCAGCCGCCTGCTCGATGGGAACTCCAAGGGAATAGATTCGATGCTCCAATTTTCTCCAAAGCCTTTTTCCCTCTTTTTGGGTTAATCCATAAGGTTCGTCCAAGTAGAAACTGTCTATATCTTCCTCCGTCAAATTTTTTCCCAATTCTTCATTAAAAACCTGAATGGCCGCCTGTTGCGTTTTTTTGATTGTGCCATCAATATCCACTCCTAGTTTCAAGGGAACCCCTCCTTTTCTTTCTCATTACATATTTTACACCAAGAGAAATGGAATTAACGAGTAAAATTAAGCAAACGCCTTTATTGACTTTGAGCTTGCATCTGGCATATATTTTATTTAGAAGTTTATCTAAATCTCTAAATTATGAAGCGAGTGATGCAAATGAATGACACCTTCAAGGCCCTTTCAGATCCAACGCGGCGACAAATTATCCAGCTCTTGAAGGAAAGGAATATGACGGCAGGAGATATTGCGGAACATTTTGAAATGACAAAGCCAAGTATATCTCATCATCTTAATTTACTGAAACAGGCCAATATCGTAATTGATCAAAGAAAAGGGCAATTTATTTACTATTCATTAAATACCACCGTATTTCAGGAATTGGTTGCCTGGTTCCTTCAATTTAAAGATCCAAAAGAAAGGAAGAAAAAGTTATGAAGATTTTTAAGGGGAGTAATTTCGTCCTGTTTGTGTTGATTATAGTCAGTTTTCTTCCCGGTTTTCTCCTGTACAAACAATTGCCTGATCAAATTCCCTCCCATTGGAATTTAAGTGGAGAGGTTGATGATTATTTATCAAAAGACACTCTGTTGTTTTTGATTCCCGGAATTAATTTAGGGATGTTTTTTCTATTTCTGTTATTACCCAAGATTGATCCGAGCAAAAATAATTATTCTCTTTTCATCGGCAGCTATACCATTGTGAGATGGTCCATTCATGTCCTTTTAATTTTTCTTCAGCTTTTCACCGTCTTGAACGGAGTAAGGGTGGGGAGGGGAGAGGCTTCACTGGACGCCTCACTGTTCGTTCCTATTGCCGTATCCTTCTTATTTATCATTATAGGAAACTACATGGGAAGGTTTCGCCACAATTATTTTATTGGAATCCGTACTCCATGGACCCTGGCAAATGAATCCGTTTGGCAAAAAACCCATCGGCTGGGCGGAAAATTATTTGTTTTAACAGGGATTATCGGCCTGTCAGGCATATTCTTTGATCCGGCCGTAAAAGCAATTCTTCTATTTACTCCTCTCATGATCAGCGTAATCATGATAACTGTATATTCGTATCTTCTATATAAAAAGATTTAACCAGTTCCATTTTTGACAATGGGCTTTAATGGCGCTCTCCCCACCATAAAGAGGCCTGAATTTTTTTAGTAAATTTCATGTTGCCAATTTGACTGAATCATCCATCTTTCCCCTTTAGTTGGATTGAACTCACCTAGACAAACCATCCCCTTTCTAAGATGATCGGTATAAGGATTAGAAGGTAATGCAGATACTTTAGTGGTATTAAATTCCCCGATCCAAGGGTATAGGAGAAAGGTTAGAATGGATGCAGTCAGCCACTTAACAAATCCTCTACGTGTTAAAAACATCAACCAATCCCTCCTTAACCCCCTTATTTTCTCAAAATATTAACAATCTATTCTCCAAACACAATAAATTTGATATGAAAAAACATTTTCATATCAAATTGTGACCGATGATCATATAAATTTTCTTTAGATGATCCTTCCCTTTCAGTGGTTAACCCTTGGAATTTCTATCCCCGCCTTGACCAGCAAATCATTGATAATCACCGAGGCCATGATCAATCCTGCCACAGATGGAACAAATGCATTGCTGGAAGGGGGCATTTTTGCTTTGCGAATCGGTGAATCCGGATTGGTAACCACTTTTTGTAGCACATCTTCACGCTGCTTAACAGGTATTTCCTTGGAGTATACCACCTTAACCCCTTTTCGGATACCATAATCCTTTCTTAGCTTTTGTCTGATCACCTTTGCAATAGGATCATAAGATGTTTCCGATATATCCGCTACTTTAAATTTAGTAGGATCCGTCTTATTGGCTGCTCCCATACTGGAAATAATGGGGATCTTCCTTGAGTAGCATTCCTTTATCAGATGGATTTTTCCCGAAATGGTATCGGAGGCATCTGCCACATAATCAAGAAAATGGCCAAAAAGCTGATAAGCTGTCTCAGGGGTGTAAAACATATTCATCGTGATGACATCACACTCCGGGTTAATCGCTTTAACTCTTTCTTTCATTAGCTCGGCTTTAGACTGCCCAATAGTGTTTAAATTAGCATGGATTTGCCGATTAATATTGGTGATATCAACAACGTCTTTATCGATTAAAATAAGTTTTCCTACAGCAGTTCTTGCCAGGGCTTCTACAGTAAAAGAACCCACTCCCCCAATCCCCAGAACAGCAACCGTTGATTTTTTTAATGCTTCCAGACCTTCCGGTCCAATGGCTAACTCAGTGCGGGAAAATTGATGTAGCATATATTTCCTCCCTGTTGTTCAAGTGTTATCTAGCTTATTTCCATTCATAGGTCTTGGCTAAATACGAATCTAAAGCTACACTTAGCAAATTGATATGAAAATAATACATTTTCATATCAATTTGTGACCCGAAGAGTCACGAGCGTTTAGTTCTATCTCTAAATTTTGGCGGACAAGTATTCTCTTATGGCCTCCGTTAATTTCCCGTCTGTACCATTATCAAAGGAATGGGTTGCCCCGGCGATTTCAACCAATATTTTTTCCTTTGAACCCAAAGAATAAAATAATTTTTTTGACTGCCAAGGAGGTACAACCAGGTCGTCCGATGACAGTACAACAAAAGCCGGGCATTCCAGCTTCTGATAATAACTAGCAAGATCCATATCTTCCCATTGAGTTAAATCTTCATAAAAAGAATAGTTTAATGGGAAAGATTTCTGCAAGCTTTCCTTGTAAATCATTGTATAACCCTTTTCCTTCCATTTAGCCAAAGCTTCATCAAGATTTTCATTCTGAGCCATTGCTGCCCTTTGTATGGTTTCTTTCATTGAATAAGGAGGTGCAACGAGAATTAACCCATCTAGCGGACGCCCGATGGCAAAACGGGTAGTAACAAAACAACCCATGCTATGGCCAACTAAATATATTTTTTCGTAAAGGGCCTGATATTTGTCATAAACCGTTTGCAGATCTTCTATTTCCCCGGAAATGGTATGTAAGGAGAAGTCACCTCCCGAATCATTTATGTTATTGGTGAAATCAATAGAAACATTGTCTAGCTTTAACTCGGATAATAATTCCCGTATTTTCAAAATAACATGACTTTCAACGCTTCCAGTGAATCCATGACAGAGTATAAAAAGCTCCTTTGAACCGAAGATGTTTTCAATGAGATGTATCATTAAACCCTTTTTATTCTTGATATATTGCTTCATTTTTTCTAGCCCCCTTTCGTCCATTCTACAATACCGAAACTATTTACCGATTGTCAATTTTTTCCCGCTCTTTTACGAACAAAAAACCGACCCAAAAGGTCGGTAGTGCAAGCGTTATCATTTAAGAGCCCCAACATGTCGTGTTCCCTAAGTTATAAACCTGCCTCGTAGCAGGTGGGTGTTCTGCTCGCCAGTTCATAGTTCCGCTCCTGCACGGCATCTAATCCCTGTCAAGACTCCGAACTCCCTATGTGATGGTGTTGGTTATAAACTCTCGGTCCATCACGTGCATCCCAGGGCTCTTAATCTTTCTGACTCTATGTTAGCACACTGATAAAAAGATATCAAGATTTACTCTACAAGAGCTTTTTGCGATGTGCTTTTTTCCGTGGGCTGCCGCCACAATATCTCCTCAATGTCTAAGGGAAAAACTGCATCATTTTCAGATTTTTAAGCCGGTATTTTCCCACTGAACGCGATCTCCCCAA